>JAHZJA010000598.1 GCA_022601155.1 Deltaproteobacteria bacterium
CTTCTGTGCGAGGTTGTGAACGAGAGGCCTCTTCCTGCACCGCTGCGACTCCCCCAACGACGGGTGAGTGCGACACTGGTGCAGTGGCTTGGTGGACTCCGCAAGCTCTCGGCTGGATTGGCCTCACCGAGGAGGTCAGTCCTGCGACACGGTTTGATTGCGGGCTCGTGCAGAAAATTCCCCGCGACGCTCGGGGCGGCGAGCCCGGGCTTTTTCGATCTCGTGGGGCAAGCACGCCGCTCGACTCCCCAGCGCGCCCTCGACCACCGACCACCGACCTGGGCTCCCAACGACGGCGGGCCCCCGCACGCACTCGATAGGCTGGAGGCAATCGGCGAGCGCCGCCCCCCAACCGGGTGACGTGCAGGCGACTCGATAGCTGCGCTGACGGTGCTGCACCCACACACGCGGCGGCCCGACCGAGGCCAAGCCCCGCGGCATGTTCGGTGGGTTGGCCACGCGACTCCCTTCGGTGCGAGCAGGGCCGTGCTGCCTACTGGGATTACTCCGAAGTCGCCGTGGTCCATCCGAATCGCACGATGACAACGTCGAGTCGAAGTCACCCCGTATCCGCGAGCCCGTACCGCCAAGGCCCAGTGGAGTGCGATGCGAGCCTCGTCGCCTCCTCAGCACGCCTCACCATCACGGCTCGAAACGAGAACACCGCAAGCGATTGCGGCGCATGGTGGACGCTGGCGTTCGTTCACCGATCTCGGCGCGAAAGCACGTTCTGGGGCGAAAACCGGGCGGAGCCCAGTAGCCGACGAGGGGCAACCCACGATAGGGTGAGTCGTTCGGGAGAAGGTGCGCATGGGTTTGTTCGACAGAAAACGCGAAGAGCCAACACCGACCCCTGAGGTCGGCCCCGCTCCTGCTCCGGCGGGTCCGGTGGTGCAGGCCCAGCCCAAGGTGGACGTGAGCGCCAAGACCCCAGCTGCGGCGCCCGAGCCTGCTGCGGCACCCAAGGCTTCGTTCGGGATCGAAAAAGCGATGGAGCTGATGCGCAAGCTCCCCGCCGACAATGTCCCGTTGGTCGTGCAGGTGGTGCTGACGACCCTGGAGTCCGCCAACGTCAACGTGGCGTCGATCGTCTCCGAAGCCCGGGACAAGCGGACCCGCATCGGGGCCAGGATCGACGGGATGCAAGCCGAGATCTCCGACTTCGAGGAGGAGATCGCCGCCCGTCGAGAGCAGATCACCCTTCTCCAGGCGGACCAGGCCGAGACCAAGCTGGTTCAAGAGCGCCTCGAGATGGCGATCAAGGGCACCGCGGCTCCCAATGGGAAGGCCTCGATGGAGAAGGCCGTGTTCGAGGACGCGGTCCCCAAACCTCGCGTCTGACCCCGCGGCACACAGGGGAGTCGCCAGGCTCGCGACGCCCCGGCTGCGCCTAAAAATAGGTTGTTCCCCTACAAGGGTGCTACGCCTGCCTCATGCTGACCGGCAGGCTCTGCACACGTGCACGAACAACTCGGACCCGTTCCGGGCCCCTGGCGGCACTGGTCATGGTGGCGGTGATGTTCGGGAACATGAGCCCTGCTTCCGCCCACGAGGGGCTGAGCGGGTTCAGGAGCTACAACGTCAAGTACACTGGCACGATACAGAACGATTGGGGTCATACGTGCACGTTCGAGTATCAGTTCGGGAATGTATGGACGGTGGCCTACGCGAAGTTCAGGATTCTCGAATCGACCGACACTTGTGTCATGAGCGTCAAGACCCGTACGACGGGGAGCACGCCCGCGGGTGAACGGGTGGTGAGCCCTCCTCATCAGTCGTGGCATGGAGCGACCGGGTGGTTCCAGTCCGGGCAGGCGGCGTACAGCATCTTCGACTACGCCGAGATCTCGATCCAGCTGAGCAACGGGATCTTCGCTCAGTATTTCGACGTCCCCATTGGACAATGGGACAATAGCTTCACCCCCAATGGCGCAAGTGTGACCGCATGGTTCTGCGGTGGACCCAATGACGAGTGCGGTCTGTAGATTGGCCCGAGGTCTGCGGTCATGCCATACACGGGCTCGCCGCCGAGGCTCGTATGGTCACGGTTTGCAGACCTGACCGTGTCTGCGTGGGCTTTGCGGGCCGAGACTGTCCGCATATTGCGTTGGATCCTCCGCCATCAAATTGGTGCAGGGGGCGGGGGTCGTTCAAGATGGCGGAGTCGAGCACGGGCCCGGCGTTGGGCCTGCACGGAGACGATCGAGGGGGCATGGCCAGGATTGGGCTGGCGCTGTCAATGTCCCCAGAAAGTGCATTGCGATGACGTATTCGAACAGATTGAATCGCGGCCTCGTACTACAGGGATTCTTTCACGTTGAGCGATTTCGCGGTGGTCGGACGGCGGCCCAGGCCAAGGAGCGCGCCTCGTGGACCGGGAAGGCGCCGCGGCCAGACATGCTGCCAGCGGCAATGGGTCGGTTGGCGGTGCAGCCCAAGGCTCGGGGCAGTGGCGGCCGGGCCAGCGCGCGCAGTGGAGCGCCGCGGCCGGACATGCTGCCCGCGACGATGGCCGGCCCGGCTGCGCAGCCCAAGGTCCGGGCTCCAGGCGATCGGGCCCGTGCGCGCAGTGGAGCGCCGCGGCCGGACATGCAACCCAGGACTCTTGGCGGCGGCGCCCGGGTGAGGGGTGGAGCGCCGCGGCCGGACATGCTGCCAGCGGCGATGGGTCAGCCAGCACTGCAGCCCAAGGTCGCCTCGGGAGCGGCGTGGGCGGGCGCCCCCCGGCCGGAGCTGTTGCCGGGGATGGGGCGGCCTACGGGCGGGATGCAGCGCGGGGTGGCGCAGCGGCGAAGCGAGGTCGGTGGTGGTGTGGTGACCTCGCCCGTGCTCGATGGCCAATTGCGGCTGATCGGAGAGGGAAAGCCGCTCGAGAGCGGGATTCGGGAGCACATGGAGCGGTCCTTCGGGGCTGACTTTTCCACGGTGCGGGTGCACGAGGGGCCAGCGGCGTCGGCCATGGGGGCGCTCGCGTTCACGCTGGGCGAGACGCTCTATTTCGGCCCCGGTCAATACGATCCGACGACGCGAGAGGGTATCGAGTTGCTCGGCCACGAGCTGACGCATGTATTGCAGCAGCGGGAGGGGCGGGTGGAGAACCCGTACCGACGAGGGGTCGCGATCGTGCAAGACCCGCGGCTGGAGGCGGAGGCGGATGCGATGGGGCGACGCGTCGCCGACGAGATCTGGGCGAGGGGAGAGGGGGGCGTGCGCCATCCTACGATTCAGCCCAGCTTGAAGCTCCCCGAGGGGAGCCTGAAGTACGGACTTGGAGCGCTCGGCCTGGGAATGGCGGTGGGCGGGGTCTACTTCTTTGGCCAATACATGGGGTGGTGGGGGGGATCGGGAAAGAAGACGCCTGCCGATGCCGCGTACAACAGAGGCCGCTCGACGTGGAAAAGCGACGACAGCTCCATCGACGAGAGCTTCACGACGACGAGTAAAGGGACGCAGGATGCAATGCATGAAGTCAGCATGCGGAACAACCTGACGCTCAGGCAGAGGCTCGCCGATGCCCGGGTCAATGGCCGCAGACTCGTGCAGATCGTAGACAGTGCACATGGCAATACTCGGGGCGTCGTCTGTGTGAACTTTGCACGGAATCTTCGGAAGGAACTGTTCGATACCGAAGTCGATATACCAAACAAGGTCAAGACGACCATCAGGACGACGAGCCTGACTGATATGGTCGAGACGATCACCGAGGCGAACTATGCTCCAGGGACCGCTCTGCTCTATGGCAACGAGGGGACCATGCATATGACGACAATCGTGGGGCAGGTCGACGGTCAGACGATACTCGTGGAGCAACATCCTGCGAACCCGACGGTGTTGTTCAAGACACTGACTCGAGGCTTGGACGAGTGGAGGCTCGGCGTTGCCCTGACTCCACCCCAAAAATACGAGGTTGATATCCTCGAGATCGTCTATGATCTCATCGGAGTCGACCCCCCTCCATCCTGATCGAGCCTCGACGTGGTCGGGAGCCCGCCACCGCGGCGGGTCTCGAACCCAGAGCGTGAGCTGA
>JAHZJA010000599.1 GCA_022601155.1 Deltaproteobacteria bacterium
GGCTGCCTTGACCAGACAATGATCAATCAGAACGACCCCGGTCGGACCAGGGGTCGCGAGCGCATTCCCGACCTCGCTGCGGATCTCATCCAACCCCATCTGGAGTTGTGCCGACACCTCTTCCACTACCTGATCGCGAAACAAGCGGCCCAGCCCAAGCGAGACGCCAAAGCGGCGCGATAGCTCGTCGTTCGAGATATCCACCACACGTTCTACCGAGAAATCCAAGATATAGGAGTGGACCGTCAGTACTCTGCGACCCGAGGATTCCTCCTCGGAGGTCTGGATGGGAAAGCGCGCGTCCAGGCCGTCGCGGCTCGTGTCGAACCGCTTCTTCGAATCGGGAGACCACAGGTCGTGCAGCAATTCCTCCTTGCTCATCGGGTCACGATTGATCGTAAGCCACAGCAGTATCTCCCGCTCGAACCTTCCGGAAGCTCCCGCCTTCTCGAATTGATCCCAGTGCCAGCGATAGATATCATCGACCTTCTCGGGAACGGCCGGGTCCTCGAGCCAGTTCTCGGGCCCTTTCCCGTACTCTCCAGACTCGATCTTCGCACTGATGAACCGTGCGACGAGCACGCATAAGTATGGATTACCCCAAAGTTTCCCCGCAACACGCAACCACGAATCGCTACCATACGACTCGACCAGACTCATGTGATCTCGACGAAAAACCTTGACGGCAGAGATCGCATCCAGGGCCGGCAGCTTGACCACCTTGACACCAGGCCCCGCCTCCACGACCTTCGGAAGGGCACGAGATGTGACAATCGCCACAGAGCGGCTCGTCTCCGCCTCGAGAACGGCGAGCAATTCGTCGAAGTCCGCATACTCATCACTGAACTTTCCCCGCGCCTCCATCGTGGTCTCGAGATTGTCGATGACCATCAAGCACCGTTTGGTACTCACAAGCCGGCCAAGGTCGTCCAAAGCACGACCTCGTCGGGCAAACTCGACCGGCAACGACTCCCGGATGCACTCTGCAACGCTCGTTGCGGAACGCGGCGCAACTTTCAGCGAAATCCACGCCAAGAGATCAAAGGACCCGTCGAGCCCCGTTCTACGCTTTGCTCGGCGCCAGAGTGCTTCGGCAACAGTAGATTTACCAAGGCCGCCTTCGCCATGGACGGCGACGAAACGAAGATCCCCGCCCGGCTCGAGAAGCCGCCGCTCGAGCTCATCAAGCTCATCGCGGCCAAAGAGGTGATCCCCCTCCTCAACCTCTATGCTCCACTCGGGGTGCGGTGCGAGATCGAGTGTGACAGGCCACCCACCCCAAGAGTGATTGGTGAACTGTTGGAGTCTCGGCTCCGCTTGGACGAGCCGGTGTGCCAGCCGACAGGCCTCACCGTCTAGCTCGTGGTGGTTCAAACCGGTCGGCCACTGCTTGCCGTCCGTTGTTTCCAGGAACGCAAGGTCGGGGAGAGGGACGTCCTCGAGAGACTCCCTGCGCACTAGGACCGGGAAAATCCGTACTTCGCGTGAGATGGCGGCGCGCAGCTCTGCCACCACAACCGGGCTACCTTCGGCGAGATCACACCCCCAATTAGGTCCGATGATCGCCAATACGATCCACGCGCCTTCCGCCTTAGATGTACTTTCCACGACGAAGTCCTGGCCCCCGCGTATCGAAGCCGGGGCCCAAAAGACATGCCCCTCGCCAAAGATGGTCCGCAGGTGGCTCGCGATGAGGAGGGCCTCGCCATCGGTGTCCTGCGAGCGATAACAGATAAATATTTCGTGGGCCATGATCCATCGCCGCCGTATAGCGCTCGGAGCCAGCCTACTCGATGAGTTGGATCATCGCCAGCGAGCTCGAATGAGCCCAATTCTTCGAGGGTAGCGATAGCTCGTTCGCCAACCCTTTGGAAACACCGATGAGGACCTCGGACTTCACGACTCTGAGCATCAGAGCGGGAGGAAGCCCGATGAGTCTGTGTCTGTGAACCGGGGTACCATAGTGCCATGCGCGGTCTTCGACATACCGTCGGTAATTGAGATCGCCCTTGAGAACCAGAAGATCAGATCGCGCGAGAACGCGTTCGAGCGATGGAGGGATCTCGTATAGGCATCTCGGCTGGCACCAGAATGGATGTGTAGCGATCTTGAGACGTCCCTCCTGCATGCACCGTGTGAGCCTTTCGTGCCACGCTTTCGTTCCTGACGACGAGAGCCGCCGCAGCCACGCGAGAGTATTGTCCCAGTCGGATCTTGTCGTATCGGAAACAAAGAACGGCACAGGCTTGCAATGAACTCGCACTCGGCCCAAATGCGTCCGCAGGAGCACATCGATCATCGCCAGATCTGCGACGAGCTCCCCTCCCGCATTGTCGAGGACGATATCGATGACCGACTCACCATCATATTCGCTGAACCGCCGGATCACCCGCTCCGTATCGTCGACGATCATACGTGCGTTCTCCGAGCTCGCTGGGGGACCGCCGAGCTGACTGAGATCCTCCGCATTGCCCGCGACCGCCGCCCTCATGGCGAGGCGTAGAGAACTCGCATTTGACGGCGTGGACTCAAGCCACCCCGCAAGTGTTTTCGCGAGCGGAGTCTGGGCCGAGAGGGCATCGTTCTTTCGACGAGCGAACGGATCAGGAGATCGCCCCTCGACATAGTCCAGCGCTTCCAAGAGGGCGAGATAGAAGATCATCTCGGCTGCCAAGAAGGGGAGATCACCCCAACGAGCTCGATCCGGGACTTCGAAGCGCTTCGCATTTGCCTCGAATCTCGGGATCGATCCGAATGGGAGGCTTCGTCGTAGCTCTTCGACTCGTCGTCGGGAACGTGGCGACAGCTGGCAATCGGCAAGCACCTCGGTGAGAATCTTGGGGAGTCTTCGTTCGAACGTGACTCGGGCGAAGCTTTTTTGCGTCGTCAGCAACAAGGCCGGCGCTCGCGACGATGGGGGCAGATGAATCGTCGTTCGCGGCACGTACGAAGCCTACGAACCGTCACCGTGACGGTCAATTGCGCTACAGGCCTTCCCACCGACGCGGCCCTCTGCCACGACCAGCTATTGCCTTGGAACGGGACATTGGTGAACATCGCTCTGCGGTAGGCCGGGGTCTTGCTACGACGGTCCCCTGTACGTGGTCGCGGAGCCTGCTGTCCTGCTCGGTGAGGTCGGCCAGACCGTGGAGACTGCCCCCGAGTTGTCTGCGTCGAACCGGCGGAGCGCCGGGCGTTGGAATGGCGCGGTCCTCGTAGGGCTGGCGCTCGACCTGGCTGGTGTGCTGCCGCCCGGTCTCCGTGGCCGAGCTCCGCGATGGCGTACGCTTCTGACGACCCACTGTTACCCATAGACGTCGTCGGGGAGGTCCGGCCAACTCGAAGACGGAGTCCGCTCTCAGTACCGTGGCGCTGCTCGTCGCCGATCGTGACCGCGCAATTGCGTGCCTGCAGGAGCGCTACGGTCGGCCCGTTGCCGACCGCGATGGGACCCCTACTTTCGGTGTCCTCGTCGGCGCGTCCCCGGTCGCTCTCGGCGGTGGCTCCATCCCATGCTCTTGCGTCAACGCCGGTCGTTCGGTGCATCACAGGTGTTCGACTCCTCTCCCACCATCGAGCACCATCACACCCACCACAATGTCCCAAACGGGCAACCCTCGCCACCTCTATCCGCATTGGATGGAGCACCACGATCTGCGAGCATGGAGCTGTGTCGGTCCAGGGGGGAAAGCGGATCTTCGTGTCGTCGACGTTCCTCGACAACGAAGCTCGCCGCAAGGTTGTCGCCGATGCAATAACGGCCGCTGGCCACGTGGTGGTGGGCATGGAGCACTTCACCGCAGCTCCGCGTCCACCGCTGGCCGAGTGCCGGCGTATCGTGGAGGGCTGTCACTGCATGGTTGGGATCCTCGCGCACCGCTACGGATGGATCCCCGAGGGTGAGACGCGATCGATCACGGAGATCGAGTACGACACTGCGACGGCGGCCGGCATCCCACGGCTGATGTTCGTGTTGGCAGAAGCGGAGCCGGTCAATCTGGAGGAAGACCTCGACCAGGGTCCGGATCGGTGGGAAAAGCAACCGAAGCTCCGAGCGTTCAAGGCGAAGATCAGCGAAGAACTCACCCCCGCGCGCTTCGAAGAAGCGACACTCGGCACGCGGGTCATGCAGGCGCTGCAGGAGAATGCGGCGCTGTTGCAGCGGGACAACCGCGAGCTCGAGTTCTCGCCGTCCAAGCCGTTGTGGAGCGGCCAGCTACGTACGGGCCCCGAGCTCGACCCGTTCCCCGGCCGCAATGGCCGGCCCAACGATGGTCGTGATCGATCAGAGTTGACGGTCGTCGGAAGGCGGGAAGGAAGCCGAGTCCGGTGGTCGTATCGAACGGAGCATCACTCCGCGCCCTTCGTGGAGCGAGAGGTTCCGTGGAACCATGCGCTCACCGATCTCGCTGAGGTGCTCAAGCATGGTGATGGCCTGACACTCGAACGCTTGGGCCTCGAACTCGGCGCCATGCTGTTGGGTGTGGCACCCGAAGCGGAACACCACGAGATCTGTCGGACGTTGTTTCGCGGGGACCGAAGCGACTGGACGACCCCGCTGGCTGGGTCGGCGAGGGTTCGGCTGGCACTCTGCGACGAGCTGGCCGCACTGCCGTGGCGATTGGCCGCCCTGCGTGATCGAGAGGGTAGCGCGTACTGGTTGACCGACCAGGGATGGACCTTCGAGCACAGTCACGGTGAGCGCTCGCGGCGTGTGGTGTCGTTTCCGAACCCTTGCTCGGTGGTCGTCGTGATCCCTGAGCACGGACCGCTTCGCGAGGTGGGGACGTACTTCATCGAGTGCGCCCGGGAACGTCTGTCGACGCTATGGCCCAACGAGGATGCGCGGCTGTCGCAGCGGTTGGTGGTTGTGCATGGCCATGAGCGGCTCCGTGAAGAACTCCACCGTCGTCCCGACATCGTGATCGTGCTGGGGCGTGCACTGTCCGTTCCTGAGCCACGCCTGGAGTTCAAGACGGGCGTGGGCGACTATGGCACCTCGAATTTCGTTCCCCTGTCGCAACTCATCGAGCAACTTGCTTCGGAAGAGATCAAGCTGCTGTATCTGGCCACGACCAACGCGATCCAGGTTCCGGCCGCAGCACGGGGGCGACTGGCGTGCATCGTGAGCCCGAGGCTGGCCTCGAGCGACCGCGATACGGTCGAGACCGCTCTGTTCTGGCTACGGACGATGCTGACGGAGGGCTTCGACCCGGTGCGAGCGCTGCACGGTGTGCCGTCGACGGGGGGCACCCGACGCTGGGTGACGATGGCGGCCACTGCCGACTTCCGCGACTGGAACGCAGCGCCCGCGATCTCTGCATCGGTGGATCAGCTGGCACGTCGACGGATCGACCGCGACGAACCACGCGCGCTGTTCATGCGGCACGTCGACGAGCTGGTCAAAGATGAGCGTCGGCGCGTAGAGGCGTTCATCGTCCATGGCAACGCCAAGGACCGTCTCGATTGGTTCGGCGATCAACTCGTTCAAGAATGCAAGGATCGCGGGCCGTCGTGGCAGGCGTATCGTCAGTGCATTCCGTTCCCGTCCGGTCGCGGGAGCGTCGAGGGCATTCGTGATCAACTCGAGCGGGTGCTCGCGGACGTGCTGGGGCTCGATGAGGAGGTCTCAGCGCGTGGCACCCTTCGCTCGATCGGGCAGGAGCGCGGCTGGCCGCGGCGTCCGTTCGTGTACTGGCTAGACTGGGGCGCGTGTCTCGAAGGCATCTCGGGCGAAGCGCTGGAAGCTTGGATGGGGGTGGTTCGGGACGAACTGCCGCTGCTGGCCAAGGGCAGCAAGAACATGCGCGTCGTCTCGACGTTGGCCGTGGTTCCCTCCGAGCCCGCGCTGTTTCGACAGGTCACCACCGATCTCGTCGACCGCCACCAGAGCGATCAGTGCTCGATCACGGCGTTCGATCCGCTCGGCCTCGTGCGGGCGGTGCACCTCGAGCGGTACCTCCGGGACCCTCGCGTCACTCGCTGCCCCGAAGGCCTGATCCGCGTCGCCGCCAAGGCCGTGATTCGCCAGACCGGAGGGTACTTCGAGGATGTCATCGAGTTGGTCGAGCAGACCGAGCGTTGCCGCGGATGGCGAGACCTCATCGACGCCGCGGCACCGGTCGAGCCAGATCGGCCCTATCCACCCCATCGGAGCCTATAACTGATGCCGCCATTCGATCTCGTCGACCCTCGCCGTACGACGCCCGTGGGCATTGATGTGCTTCGCCAGCGGACCGTGCCGCCGCGGCTGCACGACCTGCGCAGGGGAGCGGCCCTGTACCAGGTCGATCAGGGACTCGCGACGGCGATCAACGTCGCGCTCGCGATCGGCTCGCCTCTGCTGGTCACCGGAGAGCCGGGCACGGGCAAGACACAGCTCGCCTACTACCTCGCGTGGTATTTCGACATCGAGGCGGACGAGCCCGAGGCCGCGCGGCGGCAGCCGTATACGCTGTCGATCAAGTCGACGACGGTCGCCCGAGACCTGCTGTACGACTTCGACACCGTCGCGTACTTTCGCGACGCGCGGGTCAGCGGCCAAGGCGACACGCTCGACAAGCGGCGGTATGTCCGGAAAGGACCGCTGTGGGAGGCGTTCGATGAGATCGAGGGCGGTCGTCCCGCCGTTGTGTTGCTCGACGAGATCGACAAGGCCCCCCGCGACTTTCCCAACGACTTGCTTCGCGAGCTCGACCAGTTCTCGTTCGTCGTCAAGGAGACGGGGGAGACGATCCGCGGCCGCAGCGATGCTCCTCCGCCGATCGTGGTGGTCACCAGCAACAGCGAAAAGCCTCTGCCTCCAGCGTTCTTGCGGCGCTGCGTGTTTCACCACATCGTGTTCGACGAGGCGCTGGTGCGGCGAGCCATCTGGGCGTGGCGTCGAGCGCAGGCCGGTGGCGCTCCCGAGACCGATGCCGCGGAACAACCGCCGTCGCTGAGCCCTCGCGACGAGGCTGTAATGCATGCATTCATGCGGATCCGTGATGTCCGCGACATGGAGAAGCTCCCGGCGACCGCAGAGTTGCTCGGGTGGCTGTCGGCCCTCGACAGTCGAGGAGCCGAGGCGTCGGAGTTCGGGGAGCGCGTGCGGCTGAGTGAGCTCCCGCTGTTGTCGGCCGTGGTCAAGGATCGAGAAGACCTCGAGCGGGTTCGTGCGAGCTGAGCCATCACGGTGGCCGCCCATCGATCGGCTGCTCGACCAGCTCTCCGCAGAGCTGGCGGTGGGCGTGTTGGAGCGAAAGCGGCTCGACCACGTGCTCGATGCCGCCGAGGTTCCCGTGAGCAAGGCGCAGTTCGTTGGTTGGGTGGACGAGGGCCAAGGGCGTCTCGTCGACTTGATTGCCGCCGTGGTTGGGGTGGCGCCTGGCGACCGAGAGACGATCGCGCGAGGGGTTGAGGCTTGGTGGGCTGTCGAGCGGCCTCGCATGGCGACCCCGGGACGGGACGGTGGGCTGCCGGCGGGGTCGTGGAACGCCGACGGAGTCACGAGGGACCCAGACGAGGATCGGAGCCGACGGTGGGATTGGTCGTGGCTCGTCCTGGCACTGGCGGTTCTGGTCGTCGCCGCGCTGGTCTGGGAGTGCATGTCATGTGGGGACGAGACTCCGTTCACCGAGACCGAAGACGGGTCGAGTGGCA
>JAHZJA010000600.1 GCA_022601155.1 Deltaproteobacteria bacterium
GCCATAACACCGCCCCCGACCGCTGTGGCAGTGTTTTCGCTCCTCGACGCATGACCCGATGCGCCTTCGAAGCGCAGCCTCGCCAGGCAGCTGCCGCTGACGGCGTTGTGGCCCATGGAAAACCGCCAAAGTCGAGGCTAGGGGCGGATGGTGATCGGATACCGTCCGCCCTCGGGCTCGACGCGCGTGGCACCCAGTAGATCTTCGGCGGCGACAGGCAGCTCGACGACCACGTTGCGGGTGTTCGAGTGCGGACGCTTCGACACGAAGGCCGGGACCTCGAGCGTGCCCTCGGGCGTCTGTAGCTCAATCGTCGCGCCACCATGGGGCGGCGGGGTGAGGGCGCCCGGTGCCGTGAACCAGTACTCGGGCTCGTCGCCACCCACCGCTCCGATGAGCAGTGTGCCTTCGGGCACGTACTGCCCAGAGCCCCAGCTGCTGACCTCCTCGATGGTGGGATAGACGACCTCCCACCCGAAGTCCGAGACCCAGTTGTCCGAGCAGTAGGTCATGTAGTCCTTCTTGGACGGCTCCTTGAGCGTCTCGCTGACGATGCTGTATCCCCAGCCCCCGATGTCGCCGCCGTCATACGGATAGGCGGGGTCGTAGCCCGCTTCGCCGCCGCTGCAGTAGATGTGATAGCGGCCGAGCGAGTGGCCGATCTCATGGGTGGCCAGCAGCGCGGTCGAGTGCTCGTCGTTGTAGCGAATCCCTACCGATACGCGGGTCCAGGCGTTGTCGGGGGTGGGCCAGTCGGGGATGGAGATCGCCTGACCGGCCAGGCCCCCCGAGTTCCCCGAGCAGTGCTCGATGAGGCCGTAGACGTAGACCTCGGGATCGGTACCGTCCGCGTAGCGCTGATCGGCCAGCGCGCTGAGAATGCCGTCGAAGCCACTGAGGTTGCCGGAGTACGGGAACGGCTCGCGGATCTCGACCTGCACCTCCCGGGTGGGGTTCTTGCCGTGAAGGTGATCGATCATCGCCTGGAGCTCGACGTCGGCGATCGCAGCGGGGGCGGGGCAGTTGTTGAAGATGGTGTGGTGCACGGGCACCAGCAACACGCGGAGAACCTGTGCGTCGCCTTCAACGCCCAGCGGGGCAGGCCCGCCGGGGGGAACGATGGGAGGGGATGCAGGCAGGGGTCCGCCAGGGGCGAGCGCGGGATCGGCCAGCTCGATCTGGAAGGTCGCCCCGACCTGCGTCAGCGCCTCGGGGATCGTCCAACGGAAGGTGCCGTCGAGATCCGATGGATCGGCCGGCCCCGCGACGGTGCGCACGTCACTGAGGACTTCCGAGGTGCCGTCGGTCAGTGTGACCCGGAGCCGTCCGTCGACCTCTCGGGGCTGCCAGCCTGCGTCGATCGACCAGTAGGCGCGAACGAGGGCCGGCCGGTTCTGCACGAACCGAGCGTTGCGGGCGTTGATGTCGACGTACTGTCCGTTGGTCCACAGCGGCACGGGCACCGCTTGGTTGACCTCGACGTCGGTGATCTGGATGCCCTCGGCCAGCGTGGGCGCAGGCGGAGGCAGATCGGGCATCGGGGGATCCTCGGGGTCGGTACCCGTTGCGTTGCCACTGGCGCCGCCGGTTCCCGGCGACGCGTCATCGCTGTCGGCTTCGGGCACCATGTCGTCGGAATCTTGCCCGGGGGTCCAGGGCATGGCCGTCTGTGGCGGCGCATTTCCACACGAGGCAAGCACCCAAACCGCGGCTCCAATCCAGATTCGACCAGTCACGGATCGACATTTGCGACACTGAGGGTGGTCGACGCCAGTACTTTTTCGCCGTGCAGGTCGATTCGTACGAGTTGCGCAGCGATTGTGCAACCCGCCCAGGCAACCCGCCCGACGTCGGTGGCCGCTCGAGCCGTGTGTCGGTACCGTGATGCCGCCGCACCGTGACCATGATGCAGACGCTCAATCTCGTCGACGGAGTCTGGATTCCCGCGCAGACCGGGGAGACGTTCGACGTGCTCGACCCCGCGACCGACGAGGTCGTCGCGCGGGTGCCCAACGGCGGTCGTGCCGACGCGGTCGCTGCGATCGAGGCCGCCGCTCGTGCGCAGCCTCGATGGCGGTCGACCACTGCCGATCATCGCGCTGCGATCCTGTGGCGGCTGGCTGCGTCGATGCGAACACAGACCGACAGGCTCGCGCGGCTGATGACCCGCGAGCAGGGCAAGCCGCTGGCCGAGGCGCGGGGAGAGATCGCCTACGCCGCTTCGTTCTTCGAGTGGGCAGCCGAAGAGGGCAAGCGTCTCCATGGCGAGGTCATTCCAGCGCCGACGTCGGACAAGCGCATCATGGTCTTGCGACAGCCCGTCGGGGTGACGGCGGCGATCACCCCGTGGAACTTTCCCGCCGCAATGATCACCCGCAAGCTGGGACCGGCCCTGGCCGCGGGCTGCACGATGGTGGTCAAGCCCGCCGAGCAGACTCCCTTGTCGGCGTTGGCCCTGGCCGAGCTGGCCGTGGACGCCGGAGTACCGCCCGGGGTGCTCAACGTGGTGACCGGAGACCCGGAGGCGATCGGGGCCGCGTTCCTCGAGCATCCCGCCGTTCGGGTCCTGTCGTTCACCGGGTCGACGGAGGTCGGGCAGCACCTGGTCGCGCGGTCGGCCCAGACGCTGACCCGACTGTCGCTGGAGCTGGGCGGCCATGCCCCGTTCATCGTGTTCGACGACGCGGACCTCGACGCCGCAGTGGCCGGGGCCATCGCGAGCAAGTTTCGCAACGCCGGTCAGACGTGCATCAGCCCCAACCGTTTCTTGGTGCACCACGCGGTGCACGACGAGTTTTGCGCCCGGATGCTGGAGGCATGCGCGATGCTGCGGTCGGGCCCCGGTTGCGAGGAGGGGGTCACGACGGGCCCGCTCATCGACGACGCCGCGGTCGCAAAGGTCAAGGCGCACGTCGACGACGCCGTGGCCCGGGGGGCGGTGCTGCGATGCGGGGGTGAAGCGGTGCGCCCGGCTGCTGGCCTCACGCCGCGGTTCTTCGCTCCGACCCTGCTCGAAGGCGTGGACGGATCGATGCGGCTCAGTCACGAGGAGACGTTCGGCCCCGTGGTGGGCGTGCGCGAGTTCTCCGACGAGGCCGAAGCGGTGGCCATCGCCAATGACACACCCTACGGCCTCGCCGCCTACTTCTACACGCGGGACCACGCTCGGGTGTGGCGTGTGGCCGAGGCGCTCGAGTACGGAATCGTCGGCGTCAACGATGGTGCCCCGTCCACCGCCCGCGCGCCGTTCGGCGGGATGAAGCACTCTGGGATGGGTCGCGAAGGCGGCCGCTGGGTGATGGACGAGTACACCGAGATCAAATACGTCTCGTGGGGTCTGGGCTGAGCGCACCAGACCCCGAGCGTGCGGTTCAGTCGGCGACGGGCAATCCGCTGGGCACGCTGGGCGGGACGAGGTGACCGAGGTCGCGGGCGCCCTCGCCTGTGAGCGCCTTCAAGAATGCCTTGATGCGCTTGACCTTCTTCTTCGACTTGCTCTTGCTCCCGAAGTCGAGGGCATCGACGACGGGGTCGAGCACGTCGAGGACCTGGGCCGCGTTGTCGAGCTGCAGGCCCCACAGCGCGGCATCGTCGACTTCCTGCTCGATCTCGTACTCCAGCAGCGACGCGTCGGGGTCGACGTAGTGCCGGGTGATGCGCTCGAGGGTGTCGTACTGACCATCGTGGCCAAAGGGACCGGTCAGCTCGACGTTGAACAGTGGGGGCGTTCGAAACGCGTAGCGATCGAGGGGGTCGCCCGTGACCTGCTCGCGCCCGAAGTCGTCGGTGCCGGTCGGCCCATCGCCCTTGCCCGGACCAAACTGGGCAAGGCCGGTGTTGTGGTGAGCAAAGTCGGACAACCCCGACCCGGCGTGGCACTCGACGCAGCCGACCTCGAAGAACGCGACCGCGCCCCGCAGCTGTTTGTTGGTCAGGGCATCGTCATCACCCTGGACGAACGCATCCCACGGGCTGTCGCGTGACTCGAACGCCGCGATCTCGAATGCCGCAATGGCATTGGCGGCGTGGGCAAAGCTCATCTCGCCGAACGGCGTACCGGGGTAGGCCGCCTCGAACATCGCGACGTACTGGGGGACGGCCCCCAGTCGAGCCATCAACGCCGACCACATCGCACCGAAATCACCATCGGGAATGTCGGCCAGCTCGTTGTCGCCCGGAAGTCCGCGCATTTCCTCGCGGGAGGTCACGGGGAACATCGCCTGGGCCGAGACGACGCCATGCTCGAAGACCGCCGCCATCTGCGGGGTGAGCTGCGCGCCAGCGGGGGTCGAGAGGTTGCCCTGGGCGTCCAGCTCGACCCGGCTGTTCCAGAACATCGTGTCGTAGGTGTGCATGTTGAACAGCGCGGGCGCGTTGCGGGGAATGATGTGACCGCCGCTGCGCGCCGCACCCAGGCCCGCCCCGCCTTCTCCCGCGGGCAGCGAGCGATCGTCGTCCGAGCCGACGTCGGGGTGATGACAGGTGAGGCACGAGATGTTGTGGTTGCCGCTGAGGATCTTGTCGAACGACAGCGCGCGCCCCAGCTCGAACATCGGCGCGGCAACGGCGGGGGCGGGGGCGATGGGCTCGATGCCCGCGTAGGCGATCCAGCTGCGTACCTCGGCAACCAGCTGCGCCTTGGTGTTGCCGTGACGCGGAGCGGCGGCGGCGTCGGGCTGGGGGTGGGGCTGGTCGCAGCCGACCAACAGCGGAATACAAGTTCCGAACAACAGGGACAGGCAGTGGCGTAGTTTCATCACAGTGGCCTCGTCCCGAGCACGCGGCCAACCGGCGCCTCGGGGCAGCGAACGTGTTCCGAAGAAGAAGGCGGTCCCGCCCACACCATGGCTCGTTCTGAGCGCCACGAGAGCCACCCGACCGCGGACCTGGTTCCACGATGGTTGAACGCGTCGCAAAAAAAAACGCCGTGGCGCGGTGCCACGACGTCTGGTCGGAGAGTCCGACGATCCCTTGCTCTTTACGGCACGGGGAGGATCGTCGCGCCCTCGCACACTCGGGTCTCTAGGGTTCCCTCCACGCGGAGGTCGTCGCACGCGCTGCCGCACAGCTCGATGTGTGAGCGCTGGACGGGGTCGCTGAAGCGCCAGCCGTCGTCGGTGCTGCAGTCGGCGACCTCGGCCTGGGGTTGGCCGCCCACATGCACATCGACGCTGGCCCCCAACGGGGCGGGGTCGGACAGTCGCACGGTGCACTCGATGCGGGCGGCGATGTCGTCGATGGCCTCGTGCAGGGCGTCCTCGTCGTCGGCCGAGTAGTAGGCGACCTCATCGACGCGAGCGGCACCGCCAGCTCGTGCGACCTCGCTGAGGGCGTCGTGGGCGTTGGCCTGGGCGTAGTCGACCAGCGCATCGCGGATGTCGACGCCCACGACGTAGGTGGGAATTCCCAGCTGTTGATGAGCGGTCTGCACGACCAGCGGCAGTGCCTCGTCGTAGAGGAACATGTCGTCGTGGTCGGCGCAGTTGGCCAGGCCGTCGGTGACCAACACGATGGCGCGCTGATCGGCGTGGCCGAGGCCGAGGTGCTGCAGCGCGGTGACCATGCCCGCGCTGGCGGGGGTGGCACCCTGCACGATCGCGTCGGGATCGGGCAACGTCGAGAGGATCGCAGCGGCGGCGTTGGGCCCGGTGGGAACCTCGGGTACATCGGCCACGGTGCAGGCGCTGCTGAATCCCTCTTGCCAGGGACCGGCGTCGAGCGAGGGGAACAGCGTCGCGCCGAAGTCGATCGCGTCGTCGTACTCGTGCAGCAGGTCGGAGACGACCGCGTGAAGGCTGGACCAGCGGGTCACGAGCTCGCCGTCGTGCAGCCACTGCTCGTCGCTCATGCTGCCCGACTTGTCGAGCACGAGCATCACCTCGGGCGGCACCTCGCTCAGGTCGAACGTCTCGCGATAGCACGCCGGTGCCGAGCCGCCGTCGTCGGCCATGCCGCCATCGCCATCGTCGGCCCCGCCTTCGCCTCCACCATCACGGCCGCCGCCATCACCATCGCCATCGCCGTGGTCATCGCCGTCGCCAGTGTCGTCACCGAGGCCTCCGGCCGTCATCCAGTCCGCGTCTTGCGAGCGGATATCACCGCACGCGGTCAGCAGCGCGGTAGCCAGAGTCGTGACGGCGAGGACGCAGGTCTTGGACACGCTCGCTACCAGAGCAAGGGCGAGGCCACCGCCGCCCAACCTGCAAACCTCTCGTAATTTCGGCATCCCACGTCGGCTGGGCGACGGTCGCACTCCACTGGCCAGGTGGCTGCTGTCGTAGGGCAAGCCATGGCCACCGTGGCCTGGCCAGTGTCGTGGCCGGTTGCCGACGCGCGAAGGCGAGCCGCTGCCGTTGCGGCCTGGTGGCCGTTGCCCCTTCCCCATGAGGGCGCCCCCGACCGTCTCCCGAACCTCAATAGCGGGCGGTGTGAACCCGGGTGGACTTGCGGAAAAAGCGCGCGCAACGGTGGTCCGACAGGGCCGACAAGCAGGGGTGTCGGGTGGCCATGGCCGCGCGGCGTCCCCCACCTCTCTTCCAATGTCCTGCCCCCCTCACGCTGATTTCGAGTCGCACGGCCGCCACGGCGAGCTGCGATCGGAGCCAACGGCACGCGCATCAACCACCATGACCGGTTCCCCCCCGTCCAGTCCCGAGCTCGATACCACCATCATCATGAACGCACTCGCGGGCGACGCTTCGGCGCTGTCCCAGCTGTGTGTCTACTACCAGCCGCAGGTGCTCCGCGTCTCGATGCGAGCGGCCGCGCGGGCTGGCTTCGCCGAGGACGGCCACGAGGTTGCGCAGGAAGTATGGTGTCGGTTGCTCGACCGTGCCTGTCGGCGCTTGCAGTACTTTTCTCCCTGCCGCGGTTCCTTTGGTCCGTTCTTGCGGCTCATCACGTGGCAGCAGGCGCTGTCGATCGTGTCCAGCCGTGCCCGTCGTGGCCATCGCGATCGCGCGCTCGAGTCCGAAGCCTTGGTCGAGCAAAGCGCGCCGTGCCACGCCACCGTCGTGGAAGCACGGTGCCTGGCGCGACGTATCGTCGAGGTTGCCTCGCTCCAGCTCGACGACGTCGATCGCCGGCTGTTGGTCGAGATCTATCTCGGCGATGCCTCGGTTCAGGAGCTGGCTCCTCGGATGGGTAGCAGCACCGCCGCGCTGTACAAGCGCAGTCAACGGCTGCGCAGCAAGCTCGCCCGTGCGGCGCGGCGCCTGGTGGCCGACGAGCGCGCTCGTCGTTGCGCGCGGCAGCTGGGGAAGGGGGGTCTACGCCCTCGTGCCAAATCCGCGAGGATGCGCCGGGCGTCACGAACGGGCCGGGCCGTGGCCGGTTCCGCTCCGCGGGTATCGAGTATTGCGGGGTCTGGGTTCCGTCGGATGTGCCCGGCGGCATAGCGGTCGGTTGCGGCCCCCGCTGCGGGGCTCGACCGACGTCGATCACGGAAGTCAGGGATTTTCGGTGGTGTTCGTCTGCGGCCAGGCCACGTACGATCGCCAGCGACCCCGACCGTGACCGAGCCCGTTCCCAGCACGATGACCGGCGCACGAGGCCCCGCCCGATCGCCGTCATCGGGTGGCGACGCGGGCTCGTCCGCGACCCTCGATGCGGGTCCACCCGAGGGAGCCCGAGGCCTGGGCGGCGTGGCCCCGGGGCAAATCCTCGGTCGATTCCAGGTGCTCGAGCCCGTCGGGCAGGGCGGCATGGGCACGGTCTTCTCGGCCCACGACGAGCGCCTCGATCGGAAGGTGGCGCTCAAGGTGATCCGAGGTGACGGCGATCCGCGGCGTCGGGCTCGGATGCTGCGCGAGGCCCAGGCGCTCGCCAAGCTCAGTCATCCCAACGTGGTCGCCATCTACGAGGTGGGGGAGCGTGCCCACGAGCTGTACATCGCGATGGAGCTCATCGAAGGTCCCACGCTGCGCAAGTGGGTGCGCGATCGTTCGTGGACCGAGGTCCTCGATATGTACGTGCAGGCAGGCCGAGGTCTCGCTGCTGCCCACGCGCAGGGGTTGGTGCACCGCGACTTCAAGCCCGACAACGTGATGGTCGGGCCGGAGGATGGGGTGCCGGGCGGGCGGCCTCGGGTGCTCGACTTCGGGCTGGCGCGACTTCACGACGCCGCGTCGTCGTCGGTCCACGATCGCTCCCACGCCGACGACCCACCTGCAGTCGTGTCTTCGGGAGAAGGCTTGCACACCCCGCTGACGATGACCGGCGCCCGGATGGGGACCCCGGCCTATATGGCGCCCGA
>JAHZJA010000058.1 GCA_022601155.1 Deltaproteobacteria bacterium
GCCGCTCGCGATTGCGGCGTCGCCTCAGTCGTTGGGCCCTGACAACGAGGAGAGGTTGGTCTCGTGGAGCCCACACTCCTTCTTGGTGGCATCCTCCCACCACCATCGCCCCTCGCGTTCGTGTTGACCGGGCAAGACCGAGCGTGTGCAGGGTTCGCACCCGATGCTCACGAACCCCCTGTGGTGCAACTCGTTGTGCGGGACCTCGAACGCGCGAATGGCATCCCATACTTCGGTGCTGCTGCGTGCGGCCACCGGGTTCCACTTGAGCACGGGCTGACCGTCCCTGCCGATATGGGCCTCGTCGACCTCGACGGCTGGAATGGCCGCCCGCGTACGCGGACTTTGGTCGCGACGCTGGCCAGTAATCCACCCCGACACGCCCGCCAAGTGCCGGTTGAGCGGCTCGACCTTGCGAATCCCACAACACTCGCCATGGCCGTCGTCGTAGAACGAGAACAATCCCTTGGTGCGGACCAGTGCCTCGACTGCCTCGGCGCGAGGAAACCGAACCTGGATGCGGATGTCATAGTGTCGCTCGACCTCGCCGATGAACCGGAGGGTCTCCGGGTGAAGTCGTCCGGTGTCGAGTGCGAACACGTTGAACGGCAGTCCTACCTGCTTCGCGTACTCGATGAGCAGGACATCCTCGGCCCCCGAAAATGCCAGCGTGACGTGCTCGCCGTGGTGCTCGAGCGCGCGTCGGATGATCGTCAGCGGGGACGCACCGTCGAGCTCGGCGGCGAGCTGGCGGACGCGGTCGTGGAGGTCGCCCATACGGCCATGATGATGGTGGGGGGGTGGTCTCGGTGCAAGGTGACGGCGCGCGGAGCCGCTGACCCTGAAATTGGGCTGTACCCGGCCGGGGTGGCGCGTGATGGCGTCGGTCTCGCCCCTCGTTCAGCGGAGAGCTCGTAGCGCCGAGCCGCGCCTCCGCCCCGGGCCCGAGCATCGAGCGGCGCGAAGAGATCTGCCACGAGGGGCTCGCGGGTTCATCGGGTCAATGTGAGGTCCAGCGGGTGCGGAGTCCGGGAGTCGATACACCACGTACTACCGGGTTTCCGCCAGTTGAACCACCGGTCTCACGACGAGATCGGTGGAGTTGGGTCGAAGACGGATCGGGCAACAGGGCCACCCGGATCGATTGACACTCATCCAAAGGGTGAGTGGTGGTCGCTGGCGAACCGCAAGAGTCCATCCAAAAGGGGGTCGATTGACGCGGGGCGCATGATCGCCCGTTCAACTCAAGGGACTCGCGGCTTGCCCTGTACAGGTGATTCCACACATTCCACGCATCCATTTCGTCGCATGAATCACTGCTCAGCAGCCCCCTGATGCTGTTTGGAGATCTTCTGGCGATGGCTCGGCCGTTCCACTGATCCATCGAATCGACATTGATTGGCAGAGGATTCGTATGGGCCAGCGTATCGGCTTTCGCCTGACGGTACGACTGCGTGGCAAAGAGCCTCAGCGTTCGCTCTACATCAGATTGGGGCAACAGCCCCCATCCAAACAGGCTGTTGGCCCGCTTCTGGGCATCTTGCCTGTTTGACACCGCGCCAGTGGGAATGTAATTCCGGCCTGGGCGTCTGCTTCGTATTACTCTGAACGCCCAGACAGGTCACGAGACGATCTCAGAAGTAGAAGAACGAAATGTCCGCACTGGAACAACTGGTTGGAAACATGACGGTGGCGCAGCTCGCTCAGGCGGCGGGCAAGGATGTCGCCTCGATCGTCGCGCTGGTGTTGGCCAGCGGTAAGGGAGCGAGCACCGCTACCCGAGCGCCGGTCACTCGCCAGGCCAAGAAGGTGACCAAGCGTGCGGAGTCGACCGTCGAAGCTGTAGCTGCCCCCGCCGCAGCTCCTTCGTCCGGTGACGGCCACAACACTCGCACCCGTGCGGGTCGCCAGGTGCTCGACGCCGCGATTCTCGAGTTTCTCAAGGGCCAGACCGAGCCGGTTCGAGCCCTCGATATCCGTCGAGGTGTTGGTGGAACTGCCGCTCAGGTTCGTACGCGCCTCAACGTCCTCATCGACAAGAAGAAGGTCACGTACAAGGGCCGCGCCAGCGGTACCCGCTATCGCGCACGGTAGTGCGCGTCCGGTACCCGTAGAACCGCGGGGGGAGACAGGAAGACTCTCCTCGCGTTCGCACTCGACTCGGAGCCCATGATGACATCAGTCGTAGACCTCGAGATCGAAGGCGACAGCGTAGAAAAAATCGACGGCGGCTTCATGGGTATTCGCCGCCTTCACCTCCGCAACATTCGCGATGATGGATCGCGGTCACGGCAATACGTCTGTGACTTCGTCGTTCGGCCCAAGGGCATCGACGCGGTGGTGGTGGCGCTCTACCACCGGGCTCCCGATGGGGTGCAGGTCTTGCTCCGCGACGGGCTGCGTCCGGCCCTGGCCAAGGGCAGGCCCGCCGAGGTCGTGCCCATCCCCGACGCGCGCACGTACCTGACGTTCACGGAGGTGGTCGCGGGGATCATCGAGCGTGACGATGACGGCGAGCAGGGCGTACGCCAGCGTGCAGCCCTCGAGGTCGAGGAGGAAGCGGGCTACGTGGTGCAGGCCTCGGCGGTGCAGCTGCTGGGGGCGGGCTCGTTCCCGAGCCCCGGCTCGATGCCGGAGAAGTTTTGGTTTTGTGCGGTCGAGGTGGTCGATCCTGCGTCGCAGCAGCCGGCCCAGGGTGATGGCTCTCCCATGGAAGAGGGCTCGAGCACCCGCTGGATGGGGCTGGACGAGGCCATTGCCGCCTGCGTCGACGGCAGCATCGAAGACGCGAAGACCGAGCTGGCTCTTCGCCGGCTTCGCGACGTGCTGACCGCTTGAGCCGTCAGCCGCCGACGGGGGTGGGTGCGCCCACGACCCCGACGTCGACGGTCACGATCACCCCGGGAAGGCCCACCCCGAACATGGTGGTCTCATAGCCTTCCCAGCCGGGACCCTGGGCAAACACCGCATTGGCGATACCCGCCGCGAACTCGGCGACCAGCAGCTCGGGCTCGGCCACGGGGTTGCCCGCGCCATCGAGTCGTAGCCGGTACAGCGAGCCCGGGATGGGTACCGCTTCCGAGTCGTTGTTTTGGTCGACGATGTAGAGATTGCCGCACTCGTCGAGCGCGACCCCGTCCAGGCCGATCTGATCGCCGCCGCCCTCGGAGCCGATCATGGCGATGGTCTCGGGAGTACCGGGGTTGGCCAGATCGCTGACGTCGACCCGCTGGATGATCCCCGAGGCGTAGCCCACGTAGAACACGAACCCGCGATCGGGGTCGTAGATGATGCCGTTGGGCTGCGGCGCTTCGTCGCCACCTGCACCGAGCTCGACCTGGTTGGCGCCGTTGGCATCGACCCAGGCGGCGAGCGGAGGCGGGCCGAGGAAGTCGGTGAAGAAGATGTTGCCGTCGAGGTCGGCGAAGATGCCGTTGCCGATACCCAGACCGGTCAGCAGAGTGCTGACGGTACCGTCGGCCTGGACCTCGAGCATCTCGCCGGTCGACAGCGTCGCGGTGACGAACGAGTTGTTGACCGTCCAGCGCGTACCCAGGGTGTCGCCGGGCATCGGCATGCTGGTGTTGAAGACCGTGACGTTGCCGTCGGGATCGATCTCGACCAGGTCGGCCCCATTGCGCACGAGGATCGTGCCGTTGGGTGTGAAGGTGAGATCCTCCGAGCTGCCATCGAGCGGGCTACCATCGAATGCGAACTCGCCCGTCGGCAGCGGGCCCGTCGGTAGATCCTGACAGCGGATGGGAATCCCGGTGTCGGTGGAATCGGAGCTGTCGCCGGTGGGGCCGTCGGTGGTGGGATCGTTGGTCGTCGGACTGTTGGTCGTTGGATCGCCCGGCCCCGTGGTGCCCGTATCGGCGTCGCCCGTGGCGCTGTCGGTGTTGCCCGTGGTGGGAGGCGGCAGGTCGATCGATTCGTCGAGGAGTCCGTAGAACAGGCTCAGCTGAGAGTCGGTGGCGGTGACGAGGTTTTGGCTTCGACTCAGCCGCAGGACGGGCAGCGAGCGCCAGCGCCCCTGCCCGGACTCGAACTCCGTGGGGTCGACATAGCCGATGTTGAGCTCGGTGGACTCCTCGGGCAGCTCGTAGCGGTAGGTGACGGTGGCCGGCACCGCCAGCTCGATGTTGGGGCTGATCCGATACGCTGGGCCGAAGACCCGGGGCGCGTCGTCACTGCGCACGATGCTCAGCGAGGTCGTCTCCTCGAGGGCGCCAGGCCTGATCGCGATGGTGAGAATACTGTCGATCGACGTGATCACGCCGCCCGATGGCCCGATCTGCGCCGTCGCGGTCTGAGGATCAGTGGCGTCGCCGCAGCCACTCGCGCTGAGGGCGAGGACGCTCCCCGCGGCCGCCAAACCCCACGTACGAAACATCACCCGCGGACCGTAGCACGACACCCGGGGAGCGGCGACGACAGCGGGGGCAGCTCACAGTCGCTTGGCTCCACCGACAGGGGTCATTGGCGCTGACCGATGGGGCATGCGGGGGTGCTCGTCTGGGCCACTCGATCCGTTGTGCGCGCACACGTTCGGACTCGCGCCCGCAGCCGCCGCTGCTCGATGACGACATGTTAGCGTGACTGGGTGATGTTCCGGCAGTGGAGGTCCTGGGTGCCGGCCGGGCTGTTGGGCATGGCCGCCTGCGGCGAGTCGTTGCCACCTGGCGCGGTGAGCAAGACCATCGGCCCCGAGGGCGGTCTCATCAGCTCGAACGACGACGTGCTGACGCTCGTCTTTCAGCCTGGCGCGCTTCGCCGCGAATACGATGTGGTCGTCTCGCCGAGCGACGAGCCGCCGCCGATCTTCGGTTTGGCCTATCGGGTGCGTCCCGACATCAACCTGCGGGTCGGGGTGGAGGTGACGTACCGACGGGTGCTGCCGCTGGACCTGGACAACACCACCATCGGTGCAATTCGTTTGGACGACTACACCGATGAGATGGGGTATTGGGAGCCGCTGCCGCTGCTGGCCCTCAATGCCGACCAGCAATCGGTGATCGCAGCCGACGATGAGCTGTCGCTGTACTACGGACTGCTGGATGGGGTCGTGGTGCCACAGCCGACCGATCCCGATGGCGGCGAGACCACCGCGGCCACGGACGGACCGGCCGACGACACGACCGGTGCCGCGACGACGACCTCCGCGTCCGGCACGAGCGGTGAGTCGACGGGGTCCTCGGGTTCGACGGCGGGAACCGACAGCAGCAGCACGGGCGAGGCCACGACGGGCGATACCGATCCGGGCACGACGGGTACGACCGGGGGGATGCCGATGCCCCAGTGTGGCGATGGCACCCCGGTCGCGGGTGAGCTGTGTCTGACGATCGGTGCCGACTACGCCGCCGGACTGGATCCGGTGGATGTGGAGGTTGCGGCATTCGGAGCCGGGGTCGGCCCCGATGTCGTGACGTTGGATGCGGGGACGCTCGAGCTGGGGATGCTGCCGGGCAACGGCGACGGCACCCTGGGAGCAGCGGTCACGGTCGCCGCGTTGGGCGGGGCGCCCACGGTGATCGCAGTCGCCGACTTCTCCGGGGCAGGGGGTCCCGACGTCGCGGTCGCCGACACCGCCACCGACACGGTCCGACTGTTGACGGGTGACGGCGTTGGCGGCCTTGCGGCGCCGCTGGACACGATGACGGGGCTCGGCCTCGCGGGGATCGACGTTGCCAACTTCGATGGGGACGCGGCGGCCGATCTGACGGTGCTCAACGCGACCGATCTGACCGTGCAGATGCTGCTCGGAGACGCGACGGGCATGCTCGTCGGTCCCGTGGCGGCGATCGGTGTCGACACCAATCTGCACGTGACGACCGGATCGCTCAACGCGATGTTCGATCCGTTCGACGACATCTTGGCGGTGGGGCCCGCGGGCTTCCACGGCTGGGCCACCGACGGCCTGGGCACCGCGTTCCTGGCCGACAACACCGGGGTCTTCGGGATGGGTGGCGATTTTACGGCGCTGACGATGGGTGACGTCGACGGCGACGGCAACGGAGACATGGTGGCGCTCGACACCACGGGCGACACGATGATCGTGGGTCTGGGTCCGGGTGGTCCGGGGGCGATCAACTTCTTGGCGCCCATCGTGGTGGGGGCCGACCCGTCGGACGTAGTCCTGGTGGATCTCGACGGCGATGGCGACAGCGAAGCGCTGGTGTGCAGTCAGGGCAGCGATGAGCTGATGGTCTTCGAGTGGGACGCGGGAGCCTACGCACCCGCCTTCACGTTCGTGACCGGGGCGGGGCCGCGGGCACTGGCGGTGGGCGACCTCGACGGGGACACGGTGCTCGATGTGGTGGTCGCCAATGAGGGCAGCGACACGGTGACCGTGGTGCGATCCGATCCGTGATCGCGCTGCGTTTGACGGTGTTTTTTCGGGCGCGCGCTCGACCATTGCCTCCCGCCATGTCGTGGACCACGACATCCATGTCGTGGATTCGGAAGGGGCGAGGCGGCGTCGCAGACCGAACGCCGTGAAATTCGGGCGATTTCCCGACCGGCCTCCGAGGCTCGGGGGTTGCAAACCGTTGTCTGGGGCTCGATTGTCTGGGTGTTGGTCAGGTCTTTCATGAACACGCATGTATCCAAAACGTCCGCTTTGTTGTCTGTCTTGCTCGTGCCGGCGTTGGTCCTCGCGACCGGCGTAGCGCAGGCCGAGACCACCGGGGCCGACACCGGCACCGGCGGAACCCCCGACCCCGACACTGGCCTCCCCGAAACCAGCGGTGGCGTGGAGGATCCGGTGGTGGTCATCACGTCGCCCGTGAGCGGCGCCCAGCTCGGCTCCGCGCCCGCGATGGTGACCGTCGACGCCGAGCTGTCCGATGCGATGACGCTGGGGTTGATGGAGCTGCTGGTCGATGGCGTGGTGCAAGAGGAGGTCTGCGAGACCTCCAACGTGTGCATGTTCGCGATCACCATCGAGGAAGCGGGTGCCCACAGCCTGCAGGCGCAGGCCACCGTCGACGATGTCGTCTCGCTGTCGCCCGTCGTGACGGTCTCGGTCGTCGCAGAGGGCGACTCGGGGGGTCCCACGGGTGGTGGAGCGACCGACGGCAACGCGACCGACGGCAACGCGGGCACGGGGGGCAGTAGCGGTGGAGACGGCGGCTGCTCGGTGCACGCCGCTGGTACGCCGACCGGGGGCCTGACCGCTCTTGGATTGATCGTGCTCGTGGGGCTCGGTCGTCGTCGTCGCTGAGCGGAGCCGAGACGACGATCATGAACCGCTCGTGGCTATCGTGGGTGCTCGTACTCGGCGCGGGCTGTGCCGAGGTCGAGCGCCTGCCGGCTGCGGCCGCGCCTTCGGCGGGGCCCACCGTGCTGCGGCGGCTCAACCGGAGCGAGTACGACAACACGGTCCGTGATCTACTGGGTACGACGCGTCGGCCTGCCGCTGATTTTCCCGCCGACGCGCGTGCGCACGGCTTCGACAACGTGGGCGAGGCGCTGCACTTGTCGCCGACACAGCTGGAGCTGTACGAGCGCGCCGCCGGGACGCTTGCCCGGGAGGCTCGCGACGATCCGGCGATGTGGTCTCGGTTCGTGCCGTGCTCGCCCGACCCCGATCCCCGTGCGTGCGCCCGCACCTCGATTGCCCAGTTTGGCCCCCGGGCCTGGCGTCGGCCGCTCGGCGACGACGAGGTCGACGGCCTGCTGGCGCTGTACGACCAGGCACGGGCGCAGGGCGATGCCTTCGAGGACGCGATGGCGCAGGTGCTCCAGGCGTTGCTGCTGTCGCCGCACTTTGTGTTCAAGGTCGAGCACGATCCCGAGGGTCCCGGCCTGCACCCGGTGTCGGGCCCCGAGCTCGCATCGCGCCTGTCGTACTTGTTGTGGAGCAGCATGCCGGACGAGACGCTCGCGTCAGCGGCACGCGACGGCATCCTCGATGATCCCGACGAGCTTGAGCGCCAGGTACGACGGATGCTGGACGATCCGCGGGCGATGGCGCTGGTCGACGATTTCGGCGGACAGTGGCTGTACATCCGGGCGCTCGACGATGTGTTTCGCGATGCCAGCCGCTACCCCCAGTTCGACGAGCCGTTGCGCGAGGCGATGCGAGACGAGATGCGCGCGCTGATGTGGCGCATGATCGAAGAGGATCGGGATGTCCGAGACCTCCTCCGTTCCACCACCACCATCGCATCGTCGCGGCTGGTCCAGCACTACGGCCTGGCCACTGCGCCCTACGACGGCGTGCGCGAGGTCGACCTGGCCGCCCTGCCGCGTCGCGGGTGGCTGACCACGCCGGGCCTGCTCACCGCGCTGTCTCCTCCGTTTCGGACCTCACCCACCCAGCGTGGTCGCTGGGTGATGTCGCAGCTGCTGTGTCAGCAGCCTCCCGATCCTCCGCCGGGCGTCGAGGCATCCGAGGCGTTCGCCGCCGAGGGCACCATCCGGGAGCGACTCGAGGCGCACCGGGCCGACCCGGCGTGCGCGGGCTGCCATGCTGCGATGGACCCCATCGGCTTGTCGTTCGAGCACTACGACGCGGTCGGAGCTTGGCGTGCGACCGACCGCGGCGCTGCCATCGATCCTTCGGGAACGCTGCCGACCGGAGAGGCGTTTGCCGATGCCGTGGAGCTGTCCGAGATCATCGCGTCCGATCCAGCGTTCATCGATTGCACCGTGCGCAACGTGCTGACGTACGCGCTGGGGCGCGCACCCCAGGCCGACGACGAGCCGCATGTGCAGGCGATCGTCGAGGCCTTGCCCGCCCACGAGTATCGCTTCGTCGACCTGCTGGTGTTGGTGGTGCGCAGTGCTCCGTTTCGCCACCGCCGACCGGCGGCGCAGGAGGCGGGATGAAGCTGTCACGCCGACGCTGGCTGGGCGGAGCCGGGGCCTTGGTCTCGCTCCCGTTGCTGGAGGCAGCACTGCCGCGCGCACACGCCGAGACCGGTGCCGAGCCCAAGCGGCTGCTGGCCTACTTCGTGCCCAACGGCATGCCGATGGCAGCCTGGACACCCACCCAGACCGGTGCTGCGTTCGAGCTGCCGCCCGTGCTCGCGCCCTTGGCCGAGGTGCAGGACGAGATCGTCGTCGTCAGCGGCCTGCGCAACGACCCCGCCGACATTGACACCGCCGGCCATCATGCGGCCGGGACCGCTGGCTTCCTCACGGCCGCGCGGGCGTATCGGAGCGAGAGCGCACCGCGGGTAGGAACGTCGATCGACCAGATCTTCGCCGCCGAGCACGGCACCGAGACGCTGCTCGACTCCCTCCCGCTGGGGCTGGCGGGGGGCGACGGCTTCGGCAACTGCGACAACGGGTTTTCCTGCGCCTACTCGCGCAGCATCTCGTGGAGCAGCCCCACCACCCCCCGGGCCAAGATCGTCTCGCCTCGGGTCGCGTTCGACCTGTTGTTTCATGGGACCGATCCGACTGCGACCGCGGCCGCGCGGGCACGAACCCGGGCGCGGCGTAGC
>JAHZJA010000601.1 GCA_022601155.1 Deltaproteobacteria bacterium
ACACTGCGCGTGCTCCTGACGGCCTCGCGCCGTCGTCGGCCGCGTTTGTAGTTGCCCGCCGTCCCCGGCATCATCGCGGGCAGGATGCCGCCTGCCGTCGACGACGAGGTCCGCGAACACCTCCGCGCGGGCCGCTCGGAGCCGGCGATGCGCGCCCTGATGCGGGCCTACGGGCGTGTCGTGCTGGGGTATTGCCGCCGCTTTGCCGACAGCGATGCGCAGGCCCAGGACTTGCGGCAGGAGGTCTTTGCGCAGGCGCACCGCGACCTCCACCGCTTCGAAGGGCGCAGCAGCCTGCGGACCTGGCTGCTGTCCATCGCACGCCATCGGGGGCTCGATGCTCGTAAGGCCCACGGCCGTCGTGCGGCGCGCTTGGCCGTCGTCGAGACCGCGGCCGCGACACGGAGCCCGCTTCCGCTGGACGGACAGCTGGCCATGCGACAGATCATCGAGCAGTGCCTGGGCGAGCTGCCCGAGCCCAGCCGTGAAGCGGTGTGGCTGCGGCACGCGACCGGGTTGCACTACGCCGAGATCGCAACCGTGGTGCAGGCCTCGGTGGCCGCCCTCCAGATGCGGGTGGCTCGCTCCATTCAGGCGCTGCGGCGATGCCTCGATACCCACGGGGCCGCTCCATGAGCGACGCCGAACGGGAGGTCTACCTCGCTCTCGAGCGGGGCCGCGCGGTGTCCCCAGGGCCCGAGACCGCGGCGCACCAGGCCGCGCACGCGCGGATCGTGGGCGTGCTGGGGCAGCTGGGCGAAGACAAGGCCTCGGGTGACGAGGCCTGGATGGACGAAGTGTTGGCCTCGAGCGCGCCCGATCCTGCACCCCGACCACGGTCGGATGCTCGTCACGGATGGGTGATGGTGATGGCCGTCGCGGCCGCGGCCATCTTGTCGTGGGTCCTGCGCCCGCCTCCGCGGGGCTCCGACAGCGGTAGCAGCCTGCGCGCGGCGATCGAGGTGTCGGTGACCAGCCCCGACGGAATCCGAGGGCGGGTGGCGGTGGGGAGCACCGTCACCGTCACCGTGCCCGACGGCGTCGATGCCCCGGAGATTCGCGTGTACCGGGCCGGGCAGGCGTTGGTGGCCCGATGCCGCGCCGACCAGTGCCAACGCACGGAGCGGGGACTGACGCTGACGTTCGTGGTCGCCCGACCCGGGCGGTACCGGCCGGTCGTGCTGCGGGGTGGGGCGCAGGAGGGTCGCAGCGCAACCGGGGCTCTGGGTCCCGATCTGCGCGCCGCCAAGCAGGCGGGCGCCACCATCCGGCAGGCCGAGCCGGTGGAAGTGCTCTAGCAGTCCCCTTTTCGAGAAAAGTGACCAGCGGCGTTGGGTTCGGGCGCGGGGTGTCGCCCTCCCACGCGATGAAGCTCTCCTACGAAGTCGATGCCGACTGGAATCGGTGGTGCAGGGGCGACGCGGCCGCGGGTGCTCGGGCATTTGCCCAGCTGCGCCCGGCTCTGCTGCGGTTTTTTACCCGGCGCCGCCCCGAGGCGGCCGAGGATCTGACACAAGAGACCCTGGCGGCCTGCGTACGTGCCCGCGGTGGCTTTCGCGGTGAGTCTCGGCTGAGCACCTATGTCTTCACCATTGCCCAGCGACAGCTGTCGGGCTCTCGCCAGCGACGGCGCGTGGAGACCTCGATGCACCGTGTGGCGGTCGATCCCGACCAATGCGCCGCCACGTCACGGCTCGATGAGGTGTCCGATCGCCGAGCCGTGAGGGCGGCGGTCTCGGCCCTCCCGGAGCACTTCCGCGGCGTGGTGGAGCACTACTACTGGGCGGAGGAGCGCGGCCCTGGCATCGCCCAGCGGCTTTCCATTCCCGAGTCGACGGTGCGCAGTCGCCTGCGCCGAGGGCTGGCCCTGCTTCGCCGCGACTTGCAGCGGGACCGCCTCGACGCCGTGTGCAGATGAGGTTTTGCCGCGATCGACTCCACTTGGTTGTGGCAAGCTGTGGAGGTGGCATCGGGAAGCGGCGGCGTCTCGGTTCGCGCCGGGCCGAGTGCTCGGCGCGACGGGAAGCGGGCCCGTCTTCGGCAGGCGCAGCGTCGGCAGCTCCGTCGACGGACGCGGGACGACGAGCCCGAGCCCCTGGCATGGGACGGAGCGAGACTGTGTGGGGAGTGTGGTCGCCTGGGATGGCCTCGCACGCACCTGGCCACGCCGCATCGCCGGGGGCCCGCCGAGGCCGACGTCGCGGCGCGAACCCAGGCCGAGCCCTGTGTGCACTGCGGAGAGTCCAACACCATCCTGCTCGGTCACGAGTCGACGGCGCTGGCGTTGCGGGCAGTCGAGCAGCAACAACACCATGGGCGCGATGGGCTGCCGACGGCGGTGAGGCTCGGCCTGCTGGGCGCAGCGGCAGGTGGCGTGCTGGGCTTGACCACCATGGGTGGTGCGGTCGGAGTCGGGCTGGTCGGTGGGCTCACGGCCCTGTGCGGCGTGCTCATCGGGATTCGCCATGAGGCCACCTTCCGTCCGCCGCCCGCGGTGTTGCCCGCACGCTGGGCGATGGCCTTGGCCCCCGAAGGCCCCGTGACGTCGAAGGTGGGCGGGGTCGCGGTGCCCGAGGGCGAGCCCCTGATCGCGCCGCTGTCGGGTCGCACGTGCCTGGCGTATGAGGTGGGAGCGCGGCGGGACGACGACGGCGACGCCCCTCCGGCCACGTGGGCGCTGCTCGAGCAGCGGGTGACGGCCGCACGCGTCGAGGCCCAGACGGTCGAGCCCGCCACCACGCATCTGGTGCTACCGCGCGAGCGTTGGGCCCAGCTGGAGTGGTCGGCCCTCGACGAGCGGGCGGCCTTGTTCCTGCGGCGGCGCGGATTTGGGCCGCTCGACGACGGGCTATGGCTGTTCGAGGCGGTTGTGGAGCCCGGGCAGCCCGTAGACCTGGAGCGCTGCGAAGGGGGGTCCTTGCTGCGGTCTCGTGGCAAGCAGGCCGCGCTGCCTCCAAGTACGAGATGATATGGCCATGATCTCGTGGCGAGCGTTGGGGGCGGTGGCATGGGGGCTGATGGTCGGGTGCTCCGGAGGCAGCGACGCCGGGACCTCGGCCAATGGGTCCACGGGGTCGATGGCGACGAGCACGTCCACCGCGGCGGGCTCGGGCAGCACGGCCGCCGCCGCCAGTGAGACGGGCGCCGACGCCACTGGAGCGGGCCTGGGCTGCTGCGAGCGCCATGCCGCCGCGGGGTGTGACGAGTCCGAGGTCGCCACGTGCGTGTGCACCGAGCTGCCCGAGTGTTGCGCGTTCGAATGGACGCAGCGATGTGTCGACTTGGCCACCAGCGAGTGCAACGCGACGTGCATGCCCGACGGCGCCGACACCACGGGAGCGGTCGATCCGACGACGGGGGGTGCGGGCTCGACCGGCATCGATCCGGGCAGCGATGGCGGTAGCGCCGACACCGGGGGCGGCGGTCCGGGGGGTGCTTGTTGCACGCCCACCCAGATGCCGGGCTGTGCCGACGACATGGCGCTCGAGCAGTGCGTCTGCGGCGAGGATCCGTTTTGCTGCGACATGCAGTGGGACGGAAAATGCGTGGGGGTGGCGGTCAACAGCTGCGGGGCCGAGTGCGGTGGCAATGGTGGTGGTGGCGACTGCTGCATGCCCAACGGCAGCCCCGGGTGCGACGATGCGATGACCCAAGACTGCGTGTGCATGATCGATGCGTTTTGCTGCAACCAGATGTGGGATCAAAAGTGCGTGCAGGTGGCCACCCAGCAGTGCATGGGGTGCTGATCGAGCGACGGTCGATTCTGCCTGTGGACGCAATGGTTGGCTCGCCAAAGCGAAACGACCGATGTGCTCCACCACCCCTTCTACTGGTCCGCGAGCTGCGCCAGCCGTCGTCGCTGGTGCGGTCGTCCGGACGGCCGCCGAAGATTCCTCACGATTGCTCGTAGGGTGCGATACGGGTCGATCGTCGCGATGACACGACCACCGAAATGACGACGGCCGTGCTCGACCACTGCTGTGATCGAACACGGCCGCAGATGGACCGCAATTTCGGATCAGATCGGACCGATGCGACCGATGCCCGAGACCGATCGCTGCACATCCGGGTGGCCGATATATCCGACTCGCCCCGTCCCCGAGATCTCGGCGTCGAGCGTGGCCACGGCATGAACATCGATCCGCCCCGCCCCACTGAGATCGACGTCGACCCGCTGGGCGCGGAGCTCGGTGCTGTCGACTCTCGCAGAGCCTGCGACCTCGATCTCGAGGTCATCCACCTGACCTGTCAGCCATGCCCGGGACGCACCGCTGAGATCCAGTGCAAACCGTTGTGCAGCGACATCGTCGACATGGAGTCGGCTGGCGCCGCTACACTCTACGCGTGACACCGAGGGGGTCTCGAGCCGCAGCTGCACGTTGCTGCGAAGGGCCGCCTTGGACCGCATGGAGATGGTGAGCACTCCTTTGCGAACCGTCGTCTTCACGTTGTTCAACACCCGAGGGTTGCCCACCAACGCGAGTCGAGAGGTCTTGCCGGGGACGATGTGGGCATCGAATGCGCCGTCGAGCACCACGGTGTCGACCGGGGCGTCGATGCGACGCACCTGTTCGTGCTGCGATTGCGGTGGCGCAGCATCCGCGCCGCGCTGGCCACTACAGCCAGTCGACAACGAGGAAGCAAACATCAAGGCAACCAATGACAAGGAGGCGATGCGCATCGTGGTCGGTATCCATGAGGGGTGGAGGTGGGTTGGCAATTCGTGTCGGCCCCGAGGTTTTCCCTGACGGGCCGGCTGTGATGCGGACACGGTGTCTTTGCGCACTGTCCGCCGAGCGGCGTTCTGCTACGGTTCCAACCGGCGCAGTGGCACGTATGGCCGCGTGGCCTTCGCCAGGAGAACCGTCCATGGATTTTCGCCCATCTCTCGACCGAACGACGTTGCTATGGCTCATTGGACTGGGTGGGGTGCTCGCACCGTACTCGTCCGCGCAGGCGATCGAGCCCTTCATCGACCAGACGGCAACCCTCCAAAACCCAGGGCTGACCTCCGGAGTGGCGATCGGGATTACCGACATGAACGGCGATGGTCTGGACGACCTCGTGCGTCTGGACAACACGTCGGCGCTCGAAGTCGAGTTCCAGCAAGAGGACGGAAGCTTCGTTCGGTTGGACTACGGGCTGATCGGCGGCTCCGCATGGGGTATGGCGCTGGCCGACGTCAATGGTGACGGCAACACCGACATCTTTGCTGGCGGTGCGTACGACGGACTCAAGCTCCTCACTGCCAACGCGGACGCCACCGACTACGAGTCGAGCCTGCTGCCCGGGCCCGGCGTGTTCGTGCAGTGCGCCAACTTTGCCGACATCGACAACGACGGGACCTTGGACCTGTTCGTCTGCAACGACGACGGCATCTCTTCGCCGTACACCAACGACGGCAACGGCTCCTTCTCCTTCGACTTTGCGCTGATTGCAGCCGAGTCCACCATCCCGTCGGACAACTCGGGCAACTACGGCTCGGTCTGGAGCGACTACGACAGCGACGGCGACCTGGATCTGTACATCGCCAAGTGCCGCCTGGGCGTGCAAGACAACCTGGATGGCCGCCGGGTGAACCTGCTGTTCCAGAACGACGGCGAGGGCAACTACACCGATGTGGCCGAGGCCGCGGGCCTGCGCCCGCTGGCACAGTCGTGGACCGTCGACTTCGGTGACATCGACAACGATGGCGACATGGACGCCATCATCATCAACCACGACCTCCCCAGCGGCATCTACGAGAACATGGGGCCCGCCGACATGGGCACCTTCGTCGACATCACCGCGCAGACTGGGATCGCGGGCG
>JAHZJA010000602.1 GCA_022601155.1 Deltaproteobacteria bacterium
CGTCACGATGGAGCTCATCGACGGCGTCACCCTCACCCAGTGGCAGCAGCAAGCCCGAAGCTGGCGAGACGTGCTCGCGGTGTATCTGCAGGCCGGTAGCGGGCTGGCGGCCGCCCACGGCAAGGGCGTGACCCACCGCGACTTCAAGCCCGACAACGTGATGGTCGGCCGCGACGATCGGGTGCGGGTGATGGACTTCGGGCTGGCCCGCAGCCCCGACAGTGGCCCGGCCCGAACACGGCGGGAGCGTCCTCCCTCGGACGAACAAACCGGCCTCACGCACTCGGGAGCCGTGATGGGAACCCCCGCCTATATGGCACCCGAGCAGCACCGAGGCGAGGCGGCCGGAGCTGCCGCCGATCAATTCGCATTTTGCGTGTCCATGTTCGAGGCGCTGTACCACCAACGCCCCTTCGACGGACGCACCCGAGTCGCGCTCGCCGACAATGTGCTGTCGGGCAACGTCACCGAGCCTGCCCCCGGCAGCGGCGTCCCGGCTCGTGTGCGCCGGGCCATCCTTCGCGGTCTCGCCACCGATCCACGAGGGCGATGGCCGAGCATGGACCTGCTCCTGGCCCAGCTGGACCGCGCCCGTCGAACCCGACGACGCCGCGTCGCGGTGGGGATCGCAGTGGCCGGAGCCGCCGTGGCAGCACTGTCGTTGCGGGGTTCGGTCTCCGACACCACCACCTGCGACGGCGGCGTGGCCAAGGTCGAGCAGACGTGGGGCTCGGCGCGTCGGGCTGCCGTCGACGCGGGGCTCCGTGCGACCGGGGCCCCCGACGTCGCACGAACCTCGGCCCGCATCCAGGCGTCCGTCGATGACTACCTCGGACGGTGGTCGGCCGGCCATACCGCCGCGTGCGAGGCCACGCGCCAGGGACAGCAGTCCGCGGCACGACTCGACCGAAGGGTGCGGTGCCTCGATGGCCGTCTGCGCCGCGTGCATGCGTTGCTCGAGCTGTTCGTCCATGCCGACCGCGATGTCGTCCACCGTGGAGTCGAGGCCGTCGCGGCCCTGCCCGCCCTCGAGCGCTGCGACGACGATGCCTACCTCGACGCCGAGCTCCGTACTCCGCCCGCTGACCAACGCGATCGCGTCGATGCTCTGCAGGCTGTGCTCGCCGCGGTTGAGGCTCACCAAGACGCTCACAAATTCGCCGAGGGCCTCGCCCGACTCGCGACCATCGAGGACGAGGTGACCGCGGTCGACTTTGGACCGCTGTCGCTCGCGTGGCAGCTGCGACGCGGCACGCTGCAGGTGCGACAAGGGAACGCTGAAGCGGCCACCGAGGACTTGGAGGCCGCCTACCTCGCCGCGCGCAGCTATGGCCTGGACGAAGAATCGTTCGAGTCCGCGGTGGAGCTGGCCTACGCCTGGGGGTACCAGCGGGCCCAGTTCACGGCCGCCGATCGCTGGCTACGGCTGGCCGAGGCCGAGGCCAATCGCTTGGGTGATGCTCGCAGTGCCGCGCGGACCCTCGATGCCACCGCTGCGATCGCGATGGCCCGACGAGACTACGGTGCGGCCCGCGAGGCCTTCGAGCAGGCCCTGCAGGTGCGCATCCGCGACGAAGGCCCCGACAGCCTGGCCGTGGCGCTCACCTCGACCAACCTGGGCGCCGCGCTGACCGGGGCCGACGAGGCCGAGCGCAGCCAGCAAGCCCTGCGAAGCGCCCTCGATGGGCTCCGCAGACACTTGGGAGATGTGAACCCACGTGTGGCCAGCGTGCTCAACAACCTCGGCAACGGCTACGCGCGGACGGGTGACTACGAGCAAGCGCGGTCCGTTCACGAGCGAGCGCTCTCGATTCGGCGGCAGACCCTCGACCCCGACCACCCCGACATCGCGTCCAGCCTCAACGCCCTGGCCAACCTCGCCACCTCCCGTGCGGATTTCGACCAAGCGCAGCAGTACTACGCCCAAGCCGCCGAGATCTGGGAGCGCAAGCACGGACAGGACCACCCGCGGGTGGCGATGGTGCTGACCAATCTCGCCGAGACCGAGCGAAGTCTAGGGCAGTACGACAAGGCCCTGCGAACCTTGGCGCGGGCGCTCGAGATCCACGACCGCACGCTGGGGAAGGAGCACGGCCAACGAGCGGTGCCTCTCATCTCGATGGGCTGGGTCTTGCTCGACAAGGGCGACGTCGACCGGGCCGTCGAGCGATTCGAGGCCGCGTTGTTCGACGGCGTGCGGCTCGAGCAACGGCTCGATGCTCACCAAGGATTGCTGTACTGCCACAGCCTGCGCGGCGACGCGCAAGCAGCGCTCGCGCAAGCGACGACCGCACTGGAGCTCGCCTCCGATGAGCACGCCACGGCACAGCAGCGCACCAACGCGCAGCTGTGGGTGCTCCAGGCCAAGTACATGGACCCTCCGCAACGCTCGGCGACGGTGGCCGACGGCCAACAGCTCGCCAACGAGCTCCGAGCCCAGACTCCGAAGTTGGCCGATGCCATCGAACACTGGGTCTCCCACCCCCACCCCCCGCAGCTGCTGCCGCGGGCCACCGCCCCGCGACAGTGAAAGCGTCCCTGCCGACCCCCGTTGCTTGGGTCGCATGCGGATACGGACACGGACACGGAGCCGACCCCAGCGGTCCCCATGGACCCCATGGACCCGTGCGCTCGTACTCTCGTGCGCGACCGCGGCCTGCCAACCCAGCGAGTCCGTCCCTCGCCAACCACACGGCGACACCGACTCGGAGGACGGAGGTCAGGCGTCCTCCGGCGATCCGGTCGAGATCGAGCCCGGCTGTGGCAACGGCGTCATCGAAGCCGACGAGCAGTGCGACCTGGGGTTCGCCAATGCCGACACAGCCGCCTGCACCCCCGAGTGCACCCTCCCCCGCTGTGGCGATGGCTACCTCGCCCCGGAGGAACACTGCGACGAGGGGCCTGACAACGGCGGAGATGGCTGCACGACCAGCTGCACCCGCCCGACCCGATTGACGTGGTCCACCATCATTGCCGGCACCGGTCACAGCTGGGATCTGGCGACCGCGATGATTCCATTGGCCGGGGGTGATGTCGCGGTCGTCCGTGAGATGCGTGAAGACCAGCCCGTGCTGGTGCTCGACCGTTGTGCCGCCGACGGAAGCCTGCGGTGGTCGACCGTGCTGCCCGACGACATGCTGCGATTCGGCCTGACGGCGACCATGGTCCCCACCGACGACGATGGGCTGCTGCTGAGCCACTCCGGCCGAGATCCCGTGGTGAGCGACGGCGACTTCGTGCAGCTGTGGCGCTTCGACGAAGACGGTGACGCGCAGTGGACCCACACCGTGCTCGAAGACAAAGACGGTCGACCCGCAACCGGACGCGTCGCCATCGCGGGCACCCAGATCGTCTTCACCGTGAACTTCTTGCTCGGCACCGACCAGGTCGACACCCATATCTCGCGCCTGACCGACGAGGGCCAGGTCACCCGGACGACCCGCATCGACCCCAACATCGGGCGCGTCGTCGGCCGCCCCGATGGAGGGCTGTTCGCCACCGGGAGCGGGCTGGTGATGTCGTTCGACGCCAGCGACGAGCTGACATGGGCCATCGACCTCCCGCAGCTGTACTCCGGCAACGTGGCCGTCGATAGCCAGGGACGCGCGCTGGTGGTCCGGCGCACCATCTCGGGGATTCGCGAGCTCCATGCCTACTCCCCGGTGGGAGACCTGGTGTGGTCCGTCCCCGTGACGCTCGACCCGGGCCCCATCGCCGTCGGGCCCGGTGATGTCGTCGCCGTCGCGGGGCCTGTCGAAGCGGGGCCGATGGAGCTGTCGCTCAACACCAAGATCGGGGTCGAGGTCTTCGACCACGACGGTCAGCCGCAGTGGACCGAGGCTTTCGACGGCCCTGGCAACGGAGCCGATGATGCCTACGGGGTGACCATCGCCGATGATGATGCCGTGTGGGTCTCGGGTGCGGTCTCGATTCCGTTCGAGGAACGCGACGTCTGGATCGGCCGCTACCGGCAGGAGGTTCGAGGTAGACCTCGCGCATCGCCTCCATCGCGCTGCTGCTCGGAGCGCCGTCCAGATCGGCGGCGCAGGAGACTCCGCGCCCCGTCACCCTGTTCATCAACTACGAAGGGGCGAAGCTCTCTCCGGGCAACGACTCCGCCCTCGACCAGCTCAGCTGCATCGACGCCCAGGTCGACACGCCCGGGTTCTTTGGCAGTCTCACCATCGCGCAGCAGACGACCGAGGAAGTTCGGGCCATCCTCGCTCCGTTTGCGGTGCGGGTGGTCGACGAGCGCCCGCCCGCCTACTTGCCATACACCATGGCCATGGTCGGAGGACTGGCTGAGCCGCTGGGGCTCGACCCAGGGGTCGGCGGCTACGCGTGCCTGGTCGATTGTGGTGACGAGGTCGATCGCGAGACCGTGCTCGTGTTCGCCGAGGAAGTTCGCGACCCTCGCGAGCTGGCTCAGACCATCGTGCATGAGGCCGGCCATAGCTGGGGCTTGGACCACGTCGTGGCCAGCGACCTCATCATGAACGGCACCACCTCCGGCGCCGACCGTTCGCTCGCCGACGGCTGCACCCCGCTCGAAGAACAAGGTGGTACCCACTGCGGCGAACGTCATGCCCAGCTGTGTGACTCGGCCGCGATGCAGGACTCGGTGGGGGAGCTGCTGCAGCTCCGCGGACCACACCAACCCGACGTCGTCCCGCCCCGCATCCAGATCCTGTCGCCTGCCCCGGGCTCGCAGTTCGTCCCCGGCCAGTCGGTCACCATCGAGGTCGAGGTCGACGACGACTACCCCGGTCATGGATGGCGGTACGTGGTGCCCGAGCTGGCGTGGTCAGCCCGCTCCTACGGCGAGACCTCGCTCGACCTTCAGTTTCCCCCCGGGGAATTCACCGTGCGCGTGGAGGCGATGGACCAGGCCGGCAACGCATCGGTGGCCGAGATCCAACTCACCGTCGACGACTCGGCGTCGTCGGACGCTCCATCCGACTCCGATATCCCGCCGGACGACATCGACGCTGCGACGGGAGATGACAGCGAGGCCGGGTGTCGAGTTGGCGGTTCGGGTCCCAGTGCGCCCGGGGCCCTCGCCGTCGTCTTCCTGCTGTGGCTGCGAGCACGCCGACGCGCTCTCCCGTCGACGGCGGACTAGCACCGTGCGAGACCGAAGACGGACGGTGCCGGGCCTACGGAGCCGTGCGGTGGCGTAGCCGTTGGTGTCGTGCTCGGTGGTAGTGCGCCTCGGCGAGCGTGGCTCCCATCGTGTCCCCCAGCTTGCGCAGTGCACAACGAAGCACTTCGAACGGCCCCTCGTACAGACCCGACAGGTCCCGAAACCCAATTCGAGGTACCTGCGCCCCCTCGCCCTGATACCAGCCCCACGTGATCGACAGCTGCGCCCAGTAGCGCGCCTGCGCGTGCCGACCCAGCTTGTAGGCGCACAGCGATGCCAACCATGGCAGCTCGGCGATTCCGGCATGGCGAGCCAGTCCCACCGCACAAGCATCGAGCGCGAGCTCGTACTCGTCCAGCCGAGCGTGGCAATAGGCCTTGCGGTAGCACGCCCACGCACGCTGCTCGTCCCACCCCGGACGCGACGCGCAAGCCTCGTACTGCTCGATCGCATCGCGATGCTGCCCCGACAAGCGAAGCGTCTCCCCCAGGTAGAACCGCCAGCGTGTGTCGTCGGGATGACGTTCGACGTGCCGCGACAAGATCCTCTCGTCGCGCTCGAGCTTGTGCCGAAGCGCAGTGCCGCTCTTGGGGAGTTCCCAAAACACCACTCCACGCAGCCGTCCACGTTTTTCGGTGGCCAGCTGCAGCGCCTCATGAGTCGGTCCCACCCAGCGTGCCGCCGTCGGCAGGCGAATGAACCGTTCCTTGGCGTAGCTGCGTTCGGCCGTCTCCGCCATCAACACTCCGACGTCGCTGTTGGCCAGAGCGAGCCCTACATCCACCGCACCACGCTCGATCCGCTCGTCGGTGTCGAGCGTGAGCGCCCACTCGGCCCCCAGATCCTGCGCGGCCGCGAGGGCAAAGTTTCGTGCCGCGGCGAAATCGTCATCCCACGGTCGAGCGAGGACCCGCAGCTTGTCGCCCACGACCTCCCGAGCGACCTCGAGTGTTCCATCGTCGATCCCCGTGTCCACCACCAGACACAGGTCGACCCAAGAGGCGACACTCCGCAGAGCATCGCCGATGATGTGCTCGCAGTTCCCCGCGAGCGTGGTGGATACGATGGTCGGCATCGTTCGGGACTACGCCTGGGGCAACACGGGTTCCTCGGCTGGTCCAGGAAGCGGGTCGACTTCCCCACCTCCATCCCCGGGGTCCGGCATCGGTGGGATGTCGGGCAGCGAGGGCTCGTCGATCGGTCCTTCGATGGGGCCCGTCGGAAGCGTAGGTCCGGTCCCCCCTCCGCCCTCGTGGAACCCCTGCAGCACGTTGACTTCCCCCTGGAGCGTCTGCACCTGCCCCTGCAGCACAACGACCTGATCCTGGAGCGTGGTGAGCATCTGTTGGAGCGACGTCACTTGGGCTTGCACGTCCGCGACCTCAGCCACTGACGCCCGTGTCGCCACCGCGGCCGTCAGCGCCTCCACCTGGCCTATCAGATCATCGAACTCCGCCTGCGACGGACCGGGCACGGCCCCTGCGTTGCTCAACGCGTCTTGCACTGCCCCATCGAGCTTGACCAGGCCGACCGATCCATCGGCGATGGCATCGGCGGTAAGCTGCACGCCGTCCTCACCTCCCGAGTGGGCGTGACCGTGGATCTCCGTGCGAATCTGGTCTTGGAGTGTGTTCCAGTCGGCGGCGCGAATGAGCTCGCCTGGGCTTGCTACGATATATGGATCGGGCATCGGTTGTTCCTCGCGGTTGGGGCTGGCAGCCAGCTCGGCATCACCCCTCGTTGTCGTCGATGGTTCGACGCGTTGTTCGTCAACACCAGCGGGCTCGCGGCTTGCTGCCGCTGACCCGCGATCAGTCGTCTATGGATCACCTGGTGGTGGGTCCTCGGAAGCCTCGATGCTGAACTCGACTGGAGGCGGCGTCTGGACGCCCTCCACTTCCACCTCGAGTTCGCCGTCGACCTGCTCGATGATTCCCACCGGCTCGGGGGCGCCTGTCGGCATGATGAAGTCCAGCTCTCCGGTCAGCTCGATGGTCGCCGCACACGACACCACGTCTTGATAGTCGGTCAGTGTTCGCTCGATGGTCCGCAGGTACGCACGAGTCCTCGACAATCGTACGAAGGTCCCCAGCCCGCCATCGTCGGCCACGAGGTACGGCACGCGCTGAAGCTCGACCAGCACCAACTGCATCGCCTCCTCCATCAAGGGATCGGCAGTATCGACCTCTCGAGAATACGCGGTGACATCGAGGGTCACGGTGCATGCGCTCCTTCGCGCGTATCCCGACGCCTCCGCCACGCGTAGCCGGGCCAAGACGTTCCCTGCACCCGTCGGGACCCGATAAAAACGGATCGTGTCCCCATCCACGTAGTAGTCGTCGCCCCGCCGGGCCAGAAAACCAATCGGTGCTTCCACCTCGACGACTTCTCCCTCCGGCACGGCGGGCAGCGTGAATGCGTCGGTGACACCATCGATCGGCCAGGTCGCCGTCGCGACCACGAACGCAGGCGCATCCGCGGTCTTGGGCGGCGGAGTTTCGTGCACCTCCAGCCGTCGGGCGTTGATCCGGATGACCCGACGATTGTTGGGCCACGGCGGTCCGGCCTCGAAGGGGCCGCGATCCACGAGCACGGCATTGGGCACGGCGGAGGCCACGACCGGAACGAGCAACAGTTCGAGCTCTCGTAGCATTGGACACTCACTCCTATTGGTCGCGGTAACGCAGCTCGAGGGTGGACAGCAGCACCGTCGCCTCGACTTCGGCCGAGATTTCGAGGCTGAGATCGCTCAGCACCAGCGGTGGGTCGTCGGCGTTGGGGGCCCATGCGACCACGCCTTCGTCGTCGATCGTCAGCGGCGTCGACCAAATGGTGGGGCCCGTCCCCGTGTCATTCGTTCCGCGCAACGCCACCGAGACCGGCATCGACGGCGGCACGCCCTTGGCCCGCACCCGCATCGTGCCCGACGGCAGCATGGGTTCGTGGGAGGTGAGCGGTAGCCACAACGCCTCCTCGCGCCGAGCCAGCAGGCTCGATGGACTGCCATCGACTTCGGTACCGACCCTCCACAGCAGCTCCCCCTCATCCACGCTCACCACCAGCCACCAGATTCCGGCGTCGGCGGCAATCGCTTCATCGAACGTGAAGGTCAGCCACCGAGACTGCGTCGTCGCATCGACCTCCTGCTGAGCCTCGACGGTCGCCCCTGCCGTGGGACGGCCGTCGACATCAGCGTGGAGCCCGAGCCGAACCGTCGTCCCGTCGGACAGTGCGCGGGCCAACAGGTCCACACCGGTCAGCTCCCATGCCGTGTCCAGCACGAAGGACTGCGCAACATCGTAGAGGGGAGCGACCAACTGCCGGCGTCCCGCCGTCAGTCCTGGCGGTGGCCCGAGCACCTGCTGCTCGAACACGGGACTGGCCACCACCGAGACTCGCAGCGAGTCGAGCTCGACCGGGCCGGCCTCGGGCCCGAGCAACGCCTGCTGCACTGTCCCCCCCCACGGAATGGTCACGGTGCGGGCGGCGGTCTGGTCGGCAAAGCGATCCTCCACCCGCACGGAGGAAAACGCCCACTCGATGTCCAGCGTCCCCGCCACCTCCGCCCGCAGCTCGATGGACTGAGCGCCACCGCGGATCGGACCGCCAAGCTCCGCTTCGAGACGGCTCAGCAGGTCGTCGACCACGATTCCCTCCGTGACAGGAATCGCTCCACCGAAGCGAAGCAGTGGCCGTCGCCCCTCGACCGCAATAGACACGTCCTGCGGCTCGTCATCAAACGACACCACGACGGGAACAGCCGCAAAGTCATCGGTGGTCGGTGCGCCGTTGGAGTCGAGCAGCTCGATCAGAAGGCGCTCGGCAATCGCCTCGGGAAACGTCACCGCGAGCGGCGTTGCCGTGGGATTGAACGTGTGTGGGCCAGGGGGTTGAAACCAACTGCTGCCCCCGCGGGCAATGCTGGACCGCACGACGAGGTTGGCTGGTGCGTTGGTGAACGACAGCGTGAACCCGGCCAGCGAGCGTGCCTCCGCCCAGCTCGCCGAGATCCACTGCACACCGCTGGTGGCTCCTCCGACATCGGTATCCACCACCACCGTGGGCAGCGGAGCGCTGGCAGCGGAACGGCTGACGGTCAGCGACGCCCCCACCAAGATCTCATCCGCGTCGAGCTCGACAGACAGCACCACGGGCGTGGCCGAGGAGACCAACAGCCCGGCCGCCGAGCCCTCCACGGGTTGCGAGCCAAGTGATGCAATGGTGAGGTTCATCGATTTCTCCGTTCGTGGTCGACGTCGAGAGACATCGGCCTAGAAGATGACCTCCCAAGACAGCGTCATCTGAAGCTCGGCGTTCTTGGTGATCGGTCCGAAGACCACACGGTTGTAGAGCACGGGCGTGGGTTCCTCGGCCGGTGAGAACCGAATCCCGGCCTCGGTGAGGGTGAGGTCATCGCCGCCGGGGTTGGCCTCGAGGGTCGCCGTGATCGTCGTGACGACGCGGGTCGTGCCGTCGACGAGCTGTTGTTCCGTCGCGCCGATGTCGGCCTCGACCACCAGCGGCGATGCCGTGTCGAGGGCCTCGGTCGTCAGCAGCGTCGGGCTGGGATCGACTCCCAGCGTGCCCCCTACGACGATCTCGATCGGCACTGGTGCTCGGACATCAGTGACGCCGCTCATCAATCGAGACAGCAAGCGACGACCTCCGAGCGTCACCAGGTTTTGGGCGCGCACGGAGAGCTTGACCTCGCCGGTACGCGGATCGACGAGACGAATGGTGAGACGTCCGGTGGGACTGTTGATCTGTCGCATGGTGTTGCCTTGTCACTCGGTGAATCGGCCGAGGCCGAACGGGACCACATCGAACAGGCCCGAGACTCCGAGGATGGTCTCGGGCTCGACTGCATCAGCGGGAAGCTCCACCAGTTCGATGTCGAACAGACTGAAGTCGAACGGCGTCACGTCGAACACGCCCCCGAACGCCGCGGAGTCCAGCGGCTCCAGCATCTCCGCGGGGAGGTCCTGGTCCGAGGCCTGCGTGACCACAGGGTCGACCGGGGCATCGAACTCGAGCGCGGTGTCGGCGAGTGCATCGCCGGGGTCGAGTGCCTCGCGGATGGGAGGCTCGAGGAAATCGATGATGGGTGTGACGCCAACGGGTCTGACGCGATCGACCAGCTGCCGGACATAGTCCGCCGCGCCTTGGTTCACCAACCGACGCACGCTCTCCGTGAGCGGAATTCGCAGCAAGAATCGAGACGAGGGCCGTGTCCACCAGCGCAGGCGGAACGCGACGGGCTCGGCGGCGATCGGCTCACCGATCTCCGCCTCCCCAACCGGCTCGAGCCCTGGGTCTTGGCCGCCCAGCGCCAGCACCATCTGTGTCGCAGCCGCTCGCCCCTCGTCGTCCAACGGCGCGTACTCCCACGCGTTGGCGCCAGCGTGAACCGAGGGCGTCGTCACCTCCAGCACGCCCGTCGCAGCGTTATCGAATCGGTCCTCGTCGAAGACGGCCTCGTTGAAGCGCGGCGTCCCGTCCTCCACAGCCGCGAACCGGGCCTCGCCGAACCGGGCCCCGTCGAAGGACGGGCCCACGATCGAGATCACCGGGATCATCGAGACCGGTGGCTGCCCGCCGCCATCGAC
>JAHZJA010000603.1 GCA_022601155.1 Deltaproteobacteria bacterium
GACCGCCCCGTCCTCGCCCAGGATCACGTTGTGGGGCTTGAAGTCACGGTGCACCAGGCCGGCCTCATGCGCCGCGGCCAACCCTCGCCCTGCCCGCGACAGCACCTCCACCACCTCGCGCCACGGCTTGGGGCCTTCCTCCTCACGAAACCACTTGTCGAGTGACCGCCCCCGCACGAACTCCATGGCGACGAACACCTGCCCGTCGTGCTCGCCCACTTCGTGGACGCCGACGATGTTCGGGTGTGACAGCCGCGCCATGGCCCGAGCTTCGCGGAGCATCCGCATCCGCCCGTTGGCGTCGTAGCCCTCGCTGTGCAGGACCTTCACCGCCACCTTGCGGTCCAGCACATCGTCGTACGCCGAGTACACGACCCCCATCCCGCCGGCCCCCACATGCTCGAGCACGGTGAACCGACCGATCCTCGGCGGCGCCGCGATGTCTCCAAACAGCGCCGACTCGATGAGCCCCCGCTGACGCGCGTAGTCGGCACCCTGGGCCAGGGCTGGGTGCCCGCCGGCCGGGGCCATCACCGTCGACTCGAGCACCGCCGGGTCCACGCCATCCTCCGAGCGCGCTCCGCCCGGGGAATCACCGTCGTCGCTGGGCACGTGGGGGGGTCGATCGGTCACCGAGAACTCCCAGATGTAACAGCAGCGGTGACCCTCCCCAAGTGCTCGGAACTACACCGGTTGTGCCGACCAAGAATTTTTCGTGATCCAAAGCGTTCGCGCGCCGCACTACCGCCAACGCCCCGGGGACGAACCCCGCGTGCGCCCAAGCCCCCCAAGAGCTGTCCCATGCCCAGTCCCACTCGCTCCCTCGCCGCCGCTGCCGTGTCGCTCCTGCTGGTCTCGGCCAGTGCCTGCGACCCGCAACCCGAAGCGCCGCCCGACGCGGCCGAGCTCACCACGCCCGACGCCGCGCAGCCGCGCATCGGCACGTTCGCGAGCGGCCGTCGCCTCAACACCAACCATGTCGGCAACCACTTCTTCTCGGAGTTCGATCTCACGGGGGCCACGCACCAGGACACACGCCTGGTCCAGGTGATCTACGCGGGAACCACCGATGTCCTGACCGACAGCCTCCACGTGGTCGATGGCGAGCTGCGCGGTGTCGCAGCCGACGGCACCGTGCTCCACCACGCCCATTTCGACGCCACCGTGTGGATCATGGAGAGCGACGAGATCGACCCTTGGGGATACCCCATCACCGTCACGACCACGCTGCATGTCGAGACCGGCTGGGACGCCCCTTCCAACACCCCGCTGTACACGTTCTCGTACGAGACGGGGACCTCCGAGCAAGAGGTCTACACGTGCCCGCTCGCAGGTCAGGGGTCGGAGCTGACTGCCGCCGTGTTCGACAACCTCCACGTCGATGAGTTCAGCGGGGCCATGAGCGACCGTCCCAATACGCTCTACATCGGCTGCATCGCGGGGGCGACCGGCAAGGCCGCCACGTGGCACTACAAGCCGTACCAGCTGCAGGCCAGCTACGGTCTCGACCTGGGGTTGCGCTTGTTCGAGGCATCCGTTCGGATGGTGCGGGCCGACTACTGTGGCGACGGGCAATCGTGGACCCAGCCGGGTACGCCGCTCTACATCGACGACAAGCTCGGGGCCAACGCGGCCATTCCAGTCGCCGCGCTGTGGGGACAGCCGATGCCGGTGAGCGAAGCGGTCTGGGGACTGAACGGCGCGCTGTGTCTAGACGATCCACGGGTCCACGGCACGGTCATCAGCTGCGGCAACGGGGCGTGGCTGTGGCCGTGTTGGGGGGGTGCGGCCGCGCTCTACGCCGATCCCAACGCGGGCGCGTGGTTCCGAACGGCGAGCGATCCCTAGCCAATATTGAGTTTTGATAGTTGTATACGGAAAGCAAGTGCGCAATAGTAGTTTTCGTGCGCATTTGCTGGCTGACACTCGGAGCCGCCCTCGTCGGCATGGGCTGTGGACCGACCGTCGGCCTCGACCCCGACACCTCGGGAGGGTCGGGTGCGGTCGCCAGCAGCGGACAGGGTTCGACGGGTGCTCCCGTGCCCCCGCCCATGACGAGCACGACGTCCACCAGCGGTCCGCCGGTCGGGACCTTCGGCACCACCGCGACCGATCCCGACAGCTCCGAGAGTGGAGGCTCGTTCATCGAGGATCCCGACGGCGGCGGCCCCTGTTTTTGCTGCGACGTCTGGGCCCAAGACTGTCCGCCGGGAGACAAGTGTGCCGCCTGGGACAACTCGGGTGGCGACGAGTGGAACGGCACCCGCTGCAGCCCCATCGCTCGCAACCCCGGCCAACCTGGAGACCCGTGCACCGTCGAGAGCGGCCCGGCATCGGGGCTGGACGATTGCGACATAGGGGCGATGTGTTGGGACGTCGACCCTCGATCCCTCGCGGGTCAGTGCGTCGCGCTGTGCACGGGCAACAACTCCGACCCCCTGTGCGAGGACCCACAGACCGACTGCCTCATCGCAGACGTCCTCAACCTGTGCCTGCTGGCCTGCGACCCGCTGATCCTCGACTGCGCCGCGGGGGAATCGTGCGTGCCCTCGGAGACGGGCTTCGTGTGCGTGCCCGAAGCGATCGGTGATGGTGCCGACGTGGGTGAGACATGCGACCAGGTCTTCGACTGTCAGCCGGGGTTGCTGTGTCGATCCGCGATGACCGTGGGTCCCATCTGCGCCCAAGACGGCGGCCAGTGCTGCACGCCCTACTGCGATCTATCCGAGCCGAATCCCGCGTCGGTCTGCCCCGACCCCAGGCACGTATGCACGCCGTGGCCCGGCTCCGGGCAAGGACCCGGCGGCCCCGGCCCCACGGGGTTCTGCGCGCTCGCGGCCCCTTGATGAGACCGGCCATGCCCGGGCTCGTGTCCAGCACTCGCTGCCCGACGGCCCCGCGCTCCCGTGATGCGCGTGACTCCGCATTCGGAGCGGTGAGCGCCCGCTGCCCTCCGGCCTCCGCTCAGCCGGGGCTCCGCCTTCCGCGGTGGCGAACGCTCGCGGCCTCGAAGGCCCCGCACTTTCCGCTTCCGTACTCAGCCGGGCTCCGTCTTCCGTGGTGGCGAACGCTCGCGGCCTCGAAGGCCCCGCAC
>JAHZJA010000604.1 GCA_022601155.1 Deltaproteobacteria bacterium
GGCCATGCCCGGGCCCCGATTTCCACGGCGCACGAGCCCCAGATTCGAGGATGAGCGTCCCCGCGACCGCCTTTCCTGGCGCCGTCGTCCCCCGTACCCGCCGCCCGAGCGGTCATCTGTCGTGAGGTAGCGAGCGCCCGACGTCAGCGAGTCCAGGTCGGTGGGGGGTGGGCGCGCTCGGAGGATCCCCGACTGGGGTCGGCGGGGTTCGGTCCTCGCCGGTCCTCGCCGATCCCCAACGAGGCCCGGCGTCGCGGAGCTCGGGCTTGACCCTCCGGGAGCCGAACAAAGGCGCATCGAGATCGGATGCGATCGCGCAGGCAGACCGGCCGCCAGCGGAGCGTCGCTCGTCGCGAGTGCCCCCCTCCCATCGGAGTCCGACGGGGGCCGTGTTTGTCTCGATTTTTCTTCCGATGATCATCGGGTCGTCCACGCCCGACGAAAATGGCATTGCCATGCTGACGGCAACGACACACGACGAAACTCGTCCGCCCCAGCCCACCATCGACGACGCACCCGCGTGCTAGCGTTCGTCCATGGTCGCTCGAAGTTTGGCTGCATTCGTCTTGGTGTCGAGTGGATGTTCCATCGCACCGGACGCGGGGGAATCGGGGAGCACGGAGCAGGGCAGCAGCACGTCCACCTCGGACGGGGCAACGAGCTCGACGCCGCCCCCGGGCACCGACGACGGCGGCACGACGCAGGCCAACCCCAACGACTCGTCGGACACAGGCCCCGACACCGGAGTCGACAGCAGCGGCACGGAGACCGGCGACGAACCCCCGACGGGCAGCCCGGGCTGCAAGGCCGCGGTGAGCCTGGCCGAGGGCGAGCACCAGTTCATGCTCGACGACAACGACCGCCGATACATCGTCCGCCTGCCCGAGAACTACTCCAACGACCAACCGTGGCCGCTCATCTTTGCCCTCCACGGCAACGGCGGCAACCCTGACTATTGGGATGGAATCGGGGGCGACCGCGACATCCGAACCGAGTTCGGGCAGGAAGCCGTCATCATCATCCCCGAGGCCATCGGCAATGCGTGGCGCGACTACGATGCGCCCTCCGACACGTGGCCCGCGGGCATCGAGCTCGAGCTCAACTACTTCGACACCATCTACCAGACGGCACAGGACGAGCTGTGCATCGACGTGGACAACGTGTTCTCGATGGGCTTCAGCGGTGGCGGCTCGTTCTCTGGCGTGCTGGGATGCCGGCGCGAGTACATCCGTGCGATCGCCGTGGGCGGTAGCGTGATCTACTTCCAGCCCGAGGAGTGCGTGTCGGCCCCCGCCGCCTGGATCACCATCGGCGAAGACGAGTTCACCGAGGGACGCGCCGCCTTCCGTGACTTCTTTGCGATGCTCGGGGGCTGCGAAGAATCATCGACGCCATACGAGCCCGAGGGCTGCGTGGCGTACGACGACTGCGATCCGGCCACGCCGGCCGTGTACTGCTCGCATCCCGCCGGTCACGTCTGGCCATCGATCGGCACGGAGGCCACCCACGCCTTCTTCGAGGGCTTCTACGGCGCAGGCTGAGTCGGTGCCCCGGAGGCCCGCCCGTCCCGCGCTCACTGCCAATCAGACCGTGGGCGGGGGCGTGTATCCTCGCGTCCATGGCCCGCGTATTGATCTTCGCCGGAATTGGCTGCTGCTTCGTGGCCGCGCTCACCGGGCTCATCAGCCTGGACGTCGACGGCCGCGGACTGTCGGAGGTCAATCCGCTCGGCGCACTGGCGTTGGCTGCTGCCGCGCTGGCCTGCTTTCGAGGGGCTGAAGTGATCGACGCGCAGCAACGACTGGCGCGCGAGCAACGACCGATGGCGCCCCCCCACGGCCGCTGAGGCCGGGTCCATCGACGACTCACTGCTCGACGACGGCGAGATCGTCGATGCCCCCTTGGGTGACCCCATCGGGTTTGATGAAGCAGATCGTGGTCTCGCTCGAGCGCGCCACGAACTCCACGTACGCCTCGGTCCAGGTCGTTCCCACGTCCGTCGGCGTACTCGAGATGACGACACCGTCCACCACGACGTCCCACTGCGACCCGGTGCTCCCGCCAAAGCAGCCATCGACGCCGCAGTAGGAGAACGACACCCCGTAGGTCGCCCCGATCGTCGTCGTGAGCGTCTGGGCGATCCCTTCGTCGTCGTAGGCACGCGCATAGCGGATGCCGTCGGCGGCGGCCATCGGCGATCCGGTACATGAATCAGGCACGGCATCGACCGCGATCCCGTTGCCGCTGCAGTTGGTCCATCCGTCGGGCGTGGTGTTCGGCTCGGCTGCCATGGCCCAGTCTTCCAGCGACGGATTCACCAGCAAGTTGAGCTGTCGGCCCGGGCCCGTGGACATGCCGGTGTCGGCGGCCCCCCCCGTGCCCGTGGAGTCGTTGCCCGGGCCAGCGGTGGTCTCCGCCTGGCCCCCCGTGGGGGCTTGGCCGGTGGTGCCCATCGTCGTCGGGCCCGCGGTGCCCGGTGACGACCCCCGGGTGCTCCCACCGCTGTCGTCGGTTGCCCCTACGGTCTCGGTAGAGTCGTTCGCGGGGCCCGGCGAGTCACCGGAACAACCCATCAGCGGTAACACGAACGCGAGGATCACCGAGCGGTACGGTCGCACTCGCGGGATGGTAGCCAATTTCGGCGACCACCCACGGGCACCGGGCGGCCGCATTACCGCGGGCCAAAACGCTCGGCTTCACGGCCGCGACTTCCGCCGGGACGCTTCGGGCTGTTTCGCGCGGTGTCTGGTGCGTATGGGTGCTCCCGATCGATACACGGCTTGGCTCGAGCTGGCGGCCCGTGCGTTCGGCTCGACGCGGCTGCGATGTCTTTACCGTTGTGGCCGCCCTGGAGACCTCGATAGGCTGCCAACCGTGGTTTGCCTCTATCGGATCGTGTCGTCGTCGTTGGCCCTTGCCAGCAGCGTAGCCCTCATCACCGGTTGCCCGAGCGATCCGCTCGTCCCCGGCGCGACCACCAATGGATCGACGGGAGCCGGGAGCGAGACGGGCGCGGACACCGAGCCCGGCGCCTGCGTCCCCGGCCAGATGCAGTCGTGCCCGTGCCCCGACGGGGCGATGGGTAGCCAGGTCTGTACGGACACCGGGACTGGCTTCTCGCAGTGCGAGTGCGGATCCCTCGACACCGGAGGATCGGACACCGTCGAGCCGACGGGCGCGGACACGACCGCGGGCGACGACACCACGACCACGGGCCCCGCTCCGTGCCAAGACGCATCGGATTGCGCTGACCTTCCCGCCGGAGACTGCGAGGCTCCGGTTTGCGGCGACGATGGGGTCTGTGTGGTCGAGCCCGTGCCATTCGATACGCCCTGCGGCGACCCCACCGACAACGAGTGCACCGCTCCCGATACCTGCAACAACAGCGGCACCTGCCTGCCCAACGACAACCAAGACGGGATCTTCTGTTCCGACTGTCCGGAGGGCGAGTGCACGTGCGCGGCGGGGTCCTGCGGCGCATGCACGGCCTTCGCCCCCACCAACAACTTCATCACCACGCGCTCGATCGAAGGCTGGCAGTTTACGGGAAGCTGGGGGCTGCATCGCCAGACGCCACAGAGCGAGCTGGAGCCGGCCTCGGAATTCCCCGGGCAGGTGTTGGGCACCAACGGCAACCGGGCCGAGCCCTTCCCGGGCGCGGAGATCGAGACCTCTTGGGCCCGCACGCCCCCCGTCGAGCTGCCGCCGATGCTCGTGTTCTTGTCGTGGCACGTCGACGAAGGTGGGGGCCTGAGCGACAACAAGACGATCCGGCTCTCCGTCGATGACGGAATGACGTGGGACACCATCGTCGACTGCGCCATCGACCCCAGCTGGGTGTTTTGCCAGCCGCAGATGACCCAGGACCCGGCGGTCTTCAACCTGGCCCAGATCCCGATCCCTGCCGCTTTCCAGGGGCAGACCGGCATCGTCGAGTTCGGCTACGACACCGGGGACGAGTGCTGCAACTTCGAGAAGGGCTGGTACATCGACTCACTCAACATCGCCACCGAGTGCGCATGCGTCATCGACGAGGACTGTGCGGCCTTCGGCGACGTGTGCGGGATGGGCATCTGCGCCATCTCGGGCGAGTGCGGCCTCATGCCCGCGCCGCTCAACACCGCGTGCGGGGATGTGTTCGAAAACGATTGCAACGGCGCCGACGGCTGCGACGGGGTGGGCTACTGCCGCGACAACCTCGAGCCCACGGGTCTGGCGTTCTGCGAAGACTGTCCGGGA
>JAHZJA010000605.1 GCA_022601155.1 Deltaproteobacteria bacterium
CCCTCGCCGCCTCGCGTGGGCAGCTTCCGGCCGCCATCGAGCTGATGCAGCGCACCATCACCGATGCCGTCCAGACCTTGGGCGCCGACAACGACGAGCTGGGCACGCTCCACTTCAACCTCGGGCGCATGTACATGCTCCAGGGGCGGCACGACCAAGCGGCCGCATCGCTCGAGCGATCACTGGCCCTCGAACAGCAGCGCCGCGGTCCCACCCACCCCGCGCTGGCCGAGGTCCTGGCGATGATCGCCGAGATCGAGGTGCACCGTCAGCGAGCCCCGGCCGCCATCACCCATCTACGGCGCGCACGGAGCCTGGCCGGAACCCAGCGCCACCGACTCCGCGCCGAAGTGGGCCTCGTTCACGCCCAGCTCCACATCGATTGCGACCTCGCGACCGCACAGCGTGATGCCCACAAGCTCATCGATGCGGCGCGGCCCGAGGCACCGTCCATCCCAGGTCTATCCGACGATCTCGATCGCATGGCGCAGCTGGTGGAAGGCTGGCGCGACGACGAGCACCTCCCGGCATGCCGACCGACTCCGAACCATCGTCCGGCACAGCCAGACTCGCCTCGATGACCCGCTGCGTCAGCGCGACCCGGCCACGCACATCCAGCCGCGCATCGCTCGAGGTGGCTGGCCACCGTGCGCGCGCTGACATCGAGCCGCTGGCCGACCTGCGCGCTGGTGAGCCCTCGTGCCACCAACCCCGCGATCTCCAGCTGACGCTCGCTGAGCACGCCCAAGATCTAGCGGTCGCCCTCCCGCCGATACCGCATTGGGTACCGCGGCGGAGCCTGGAGAGAGTGAGGGGGCGTCGCCAGGCCCGGCTGCCGAAGCCGTCGAGCCACTGCCCCATGCACGCTTGCTCGTCACCGGTTGGTTCGCACTGCAGCAAGGCGTCGAGGTGACCGACGCCTACGAAGCGGAATTCGTACCCTGACGGGGCTCTGAGGCCCGTAGCGGGCCGTGGGCGGGCGCCCTGCCTACGGGCAATCGAGGGCGTTGATGTCGTCGATGAACCAACCCTGCTCGAAGTGGTAGAGGTCGTCGATGGTGTCGTACTCGAAGCGAAGTTGGCCCGGGACCCCGGCAAACTCCATCGTGTCGATCTCGATGTCGTTCCAGTCGTCTTCGTCCCGCGGGGGTTCCCGACGCAGGCAAAAGGACAGCGTCTTGTTGGGCCCGTGGGCGCAGTCGACCAAGGGGCTCCACGTGGCCCCCGCGTCGACGGACACGAGGATGCGCTTGGTGTCGTAGTACAGATCTTCGGGCGGCGGAGGCTCGCCACCGAAGGCACTGCCGCCGGGGGTGCCCGGATCCGGGACGCTGCCGCCCTCGTCGACGTGCCACGAGCGGAAGCGCAGCGTCTCGGGGATGATGAACGAGGTGGTCGTGGCGGTCGAGACCTCGGCGTGGGCCCCCGGATAGGGCGTGGCCCGGTTGCCGTCGGTGCCGAAGACCTGGCCCTGGGTCGCGAAGGGCACCGGCGAAGACTGGATGGTCGGGGGGGCCTGGGTATAGAGGCCCCAGTCGCCGGTGAGCCCCCAGCCGCTGGTGTGGGCCTCGTCCTCGAAGGTCAGGCGGCACGCGCAGGTCTGGGTGCAACCGTCGTTGTCGTCGTCGTTGCCGTCGTCGCACTCCTCGGTCTGGTCGTTGACGATCCCGTCGCCACACTGGAGCTGGCCGCAGGTGTTGGGGCACTCGTCGTTGTCGTTGATGTTGGCGTCGTCGCACGCTTCGTAGCCGTCGTGCACCACGCCGTCCCCGCAGCGAGCCACCAGGCAGGTGCTCAGGCACTCGTCGGTGTCGTCGTCGTTGCCGTCGTCACACTCTTCGCCGTCGTCCAGCTCGCCGTCGCCGCAGGTGGGCAGGGCGCACTCACTGGTGCACACGTCGTCGTCGTCATCGCCGTCGTCACAGGCCTCGGCGGGCCCGACGGACCCGTCGCCGCAAACCTGCTGTGTACAGTCGGCCTTGCACATCGCGTCGTCGGCGTTCGAGGAGCCGTGGTCACACTCCTCGGCGTCATCGAGCACACCATCACCGCAGACGCCGAGGGCCAGAACGCACATACCCGACTCGCAGGTCAGCCCGTCGTCGCAGCGGCCATCGCTCGGGCACGGGCATCCCTCGGCCCCGGGCTCGCAGTCGATCCCGATGGGCGAAGTTCCCTGGCTCGCCCCGTCGGCGGACCCCTCGTCGCCGGCGAGCTCTCCGCTGGTCTGACCCGGCTCCCCCGGCCACGGGGGAGCGCCCAGCGAGCAGCCGAGCGTCGACAGCGTCGCCAGGAGCACCGCCGAGCCCATCGCGGCGGGGCGAGGACGACGTTCGAGGCGGTGAGCAGAGGCCCGACGAGCGACCGGGAGCGCCTCCGCGGCGGGGGTGGTGGGCAGGACGATGCGCGATCGGTGGGGCGAAGGATGGAACATGGCGACCGTCGTGGAGAGGTTGCGAATCGAAGGCCTCCGCACGGCAGTCACCTGTGCCCGCGGCGAGTATTCAGCCGCCGCCGTTTCGGTCGGCGCCGGTGTTGGCTTCGAGCGCCCGATTTTGGGAACGAGCGCGATCGTCACTACAGCCTGATCACCAAAACGGCGTTCCACCGGGAGCCAGTGTGGTGGCGCTGTCCCGGCGCCCGAGAGCGGACGCACAGCTGGAGCGGCTGCTCGGCGCCGTCGCGGCTGCGCGCGGCCGGGGTGCCGCTGTTGGCGTGGACGGTGCAGGACGAGCAGGTGTTGGCTCGAGCCCGAACGCTGGCGGACAGGTGATCGTTCGAGCGAGTGCGCCGGAGCGACGCTCGCGGAGCGTCACTGCAGGGGCCGCAGCGCGGCGATCCAGCGGCCCTCGGTGAGGTTGTTGTCGGGCTGGAGGTCGTCGACGCCCATGATCATCATCAACGTACCGTCGGCGCCCACGAACAGGCTCTCTCCGAGGTTCAACGGCGCCGAGCGATGGAACACGTTGGACATGCACAGCAGGGAGCCGTCGGCGACGTCGATATAGCCGAACACTGCGTCTCCGGTGTCCTCGTACAGGATCGTCCCCGCGAACGCGAGCACCCCGTCGGGCAGCTGATCGATCGTGTTGAGCTGGACGTGACCCTCCTTGCTGAAGGTCGCCGGATCGACCTCCCACGTGATGCCCCCGCCGTCATCGAAGCGCGCGATGCTCTGGTTGATCTCGGGAATGATCCCGACCGTGTGGGCGCCGGGGAGCTGACGGAAGCCGAGCGCGACGAATCCCCCGTCGTCGATCGCGGTGCCGGCCGGGGCCGACGAGTTCGTGTCGATGTCGCCGCCGTAGAACACTTCCCGCCACAGCTGATTGCCGTCGGCGTCGAGCTTGACCACCAGCGGCTCGTCGGTATCGAAGTCGAGATAGTCGCGACCCAGCGAGAAGATCTCACCCTCCGGGGAGACCACGAGCCCGTGGCCGGCGTCGATGCTGAACCCATTGGCCGAGGGCGGCCCGACCAGATCGGTCGTCCACTCCACCATGGATCCGTCGGGGCTGAATCGCTCCACCCTCACCACCCGGGTCATCGCGTCGGTGAAGACCATGCGTTGGGTCAGCACTCCGCCGTCGGGGGCCAGCGCCAGACCTCGCGCCAGCGAGTCGGGGCCCCCCGGCCCGGGAGGCAGCGGGGTAGAGAAGATCTGGTCGCCCGTGGTGGTGTCGTAGCGCCTCAGGAACGAGCCAGGGGTGGTCTCGCCGATCCGCCACAGCGTTCCGTCGCCGGCCAGGACCAACCCGGTGGTCCAGGTTCCCGGCCACGAGGTTCGGATCCACACGTTGTCGCCCGCATCGTCGATCCGGCTGGCGCCGCGACTGACCGCGATCATCAGATCCCCGGTGCCGTCCTCGATGGCTCGAGGTGGCGTCGAGAACAAGATCCTCGAAGCATCCAGGACATCGGCGACATGGGTGGAATCGACCCCACAGACGAACGAGCAGTCGTCGTTGCACGCCGGAGACTGCTCGTCGCATTCCTCCCCCGTCTCGACGCGTCCATTGCCGCACATCGCCGTGCCGGTGGTGTCTTCGGTGGGGTCGGCGGACGTGCTCGTGCCACCGTCGTCGACCGCCGAGGTGGTCTCGGCCGAGCTCGCCGATGGATCCGGATCGCCAGACGAGGAGCCGCTGCCGCCCGTCACCGGCGGGGTCGCGTCGGTGATGCACGCGGTGGTGGCCGTGGTTGCCGTTGCCACGAAGGCTGTTGCGGCCAGCAAGCGAAGAGCCCTATCCATATCCATCATTCGATGGAATACGCGAGTCGAGCGACAAGGTGACATGGAGTTGACGGGTGGAGGGATGGTTTACAGGTGGAAATTTTGATGAACAGCGATGTGGAGTTGGTTGACGATCGACAACCATGCGTGGAGTCGAGCGTGAACGTTCCGTCGACATCGTTCGTCCCTGGGCAGGGAGCTATCGACCAAAGCCTCCCCCCACAGCCGGACCCTCGATGACATCACGGGGTGCGGGTCGGGTGCGGCATCCCACCGACCAACGCGGACCGCACTTCCGGTGAAGCCCAGCGGAGCAGGAGTCCACCGCCGTGTCCATTTGGCGTTCCCCGCCTTCGCTTCGAGGACCAGCGGATGACGTCGTGCTCGGACCTGGTGCTATTTTCCAGATGCTGTTCAAGCGGCTGCGGCTCGAGGCGAGACTGCGTGAGGCCTTCGGACCCAAGGACCGGGAGCGCAGCTACGGGCGAACGATCCTCGCTGCAGCTGGTGGTGCAGGTGCTGCGGGGTCTTCGACGACGACATGCACATCCCCGCATGCCGACCGACTACGAACCATCGTCCGGGACAGCCAGGCCCGCCTCGATGACCCGCTGGGTCAACTCGACCCGCCCGCGCACGTCGAGCCGCGCATAGATCCGCTCCAGGTGGCTGGCGACCGTGCGCGCGCTGACATCGAGCCGCTGGCCAATCTGCGGACTGGTGAGCCCTCGTGCCACCAGTCCCGCGATCTCCAGCTGGCGCTCGGTGAGCACCGCCAAGATGTGGCGGTCGCCTTCCCGCCTGTACCGCAGCTTCCCGCGAACATCGGGGCCCAGCTTGATCTCGTCCCCCTCCCGAAGGATGCGCAGTGAGATCCGCTCGCCGTTGACATAGGTCCCGTTGGTCGAGCCCAGGTCCATCACGTGCACCACTCCATCCGCAGCCGGCACGAACTTGGCATGTTGTCGCGACAGTCCTTCGTCGTCGACGGGGAGCGTCGCCTCCGGATCGCGACCGACGACGGCGGCCGCCTTGCCCAAGACCAGGGTGTGCCGCCGGTCGCCACACTCGAACACCACCACGGGCGTCCCCTGGGGACGAACCGGTGGCCCCATGCGTCGAGGTTTTGTGGTGGGCAGGCTCAATGGACTGAACGCCAGGAGTGTAGGGCCGCCGCCGGGCGGGGTGAAGTCAGGGCGCCACGCCGCCGACGCCGTAGGTGGCATGCCACCGCGCATCGGTGGGGACCTCGACATGGCGGGTGTGGGTGCCGTTGGGCCAGCGCACCCGGATTTCGTCGACTGTGGCCGTTCCCAAGCCGAAGTGGAGCGGCAGCATGTCCCCTGCCCCGAGGCTCGATCCACTCCGACGCTCGGCCACATGCACCTGCCCGTCACTCGTGTGCACGGAGACCTTGGCCCCGATGGCATCGCGGTTGATGGGGGGCGCCCCCGTCAGGTCGACCACCAGCCAGTGATGGCCGGTGTCGAGCACCCGCTCGTTGTGGAGCAACCGATAGCCCGTCCCGTAGTTTCCGATCACCAGGTCGATCGCGCCGTCGCCGTCGTAGTCGGCTGCGGCCACCCCCGTCGTGAACCGAGGATCGGCACACCCACAGTCGTCCGAGATATCTTCGAACGTCCCCCCGAGATTGCGATACAGACGATTGGTCAGCGCCATCGGTTGTGGGTCTTGGGTCGCCAGGTACAGGTCCTGCCACCCGTCCAGGTCCACGTCGATCCAGGCCGCGCCCCAGTTGATCGATCCGTGGTCCACTCCGACCCGGGCGGCGACCTCCGTGAAGCCGATGCCCCCCTGCCCCGTCTCGTTGCGCAGCAGGTTGGTGCGATGGATGTCGCTCGAGAACACATCGAGGTCGCCATCACGGTCGTAGTCGCCCACGGCGGTGCCCATCGCATTGGCGGCCAGCCCCGCTCCGGTCAGGTGCGAGACATTGGTCAGCTGCCAGCCGTCGGGGCCAGGGCCGTCGTTGCGCCACAGATCGTTGCCCGTCAGATGATCGTTGACGACATACAGATCGAGATCGCCATCGTCGTCGTAGTCCAGCCAAGTTGCCGCGTAGCCGGGCTTGGCCAAGCGCAGTGCGACCCGTTCGCTGCGATCGGAGAACGTTCCCCCGGGCTCGCCATTAAACAGCCGGTCGTGGTCGTCCCCCCCGTTGACCAGATACAGATCGAGCCAGCCATCGCCGTCGTAGTCACCCCACGCCGCGCTCCGACCGTGCTGCGCGTCGTCGACCCCGGCATCGGCAGCCACCCACCCCCGGCCCTGCTCGTTGTGCAACAAGACATTGGGACCGAGCACCGTCACGTATAGATCGAGCCACCCGTCGTTGTCGTAGTCGGCCCAGGTCACCCCGGCCTTGCCCGGGCCGGGCATTGCCGCGTGGTGGGGCAGCGCCACGGTCTCGAACGTTCCGTCACCGCGATTGCGGAGCAAACGGTTTTCGCCGAGCCCGCCGGTCACGAACAAGTCGAGGTCCCCGTCGCGATCGTAGTCCCCCCAAGCTTGCCCGGTGATGTTTCCACCCGGTACATGCGGAGCCTCGATGCCCGCCGCTTCGGTCACGTCAGCGAACGTGCCCGGCCGGGGCAACGGGGGCACCGCGGGCTCGGGCGGCTCATCGCCAGAGGAGTCCGACTCCCGCGCCCCCGTCGATGTCGCGGGCACGTTGGCCCCCGTCGAGGTCGCGCCCGCCGTCGTCACCACCTCGAACGACGAGCCGACGGACGCCTCCGTCGCCTCCGAGCCAGCACCGGTTGCTCGCACGTCCGCGGGCGGCTGACAGCCGAGCGCGAACACGAACATCCAGCTGCACCGCCTCGCCACCGCTTTCAGTGTGGCCGACCGCAGGGTGGACGCCAAGTCCTCCGCCCCGGGGCAAACGCCGTATTCGCGCCCCTCGCGAGTTGCACGCCCCCTACGCAGCCGCCACGACGCCGCTCGGCCCGCGAACGAAACCCGATCTCGCATCTGGTCCCTTCGAGGCCCCGCCAACCCTGCCGAGCCCGGGCGCACCGTCGTATCCTCGCCACGTCAGCGTGGAGTCCAAGTCATGAGCCTCAATCTCGCATCGATCTTGCGCCGTTCGGCCACCCGCCACCCCGACCGTGATGCCGTCATCATCGGCGAAGTCCGACTGACCTACCGCCAGCTCGACGGCATGGCGCGAGGCTTTGCCCAGGCGCTGGCCGACCAAGGCGTCGAGCCCGGTCAGCACGTCGCGCTGATGCTGCCCAACGTGCCGCAGTTCATCATCGCCTACTTCGGGGCACACTACGCAGGCTGCCCGGTGGTCCCGCTCAACGTGCTGCTCACCGGGCCCGAGGTCGGCTACCACCTGCGCGACTCCGATGCCGCTGCCCTGGTGGCGTGGGAGGGCTTCCTGCCATCGGCGCAGGCCGGGTTCGAGGCCACCGATGCCTGCCGTCGCTTGATCGTCGCCCGGGCTGGCGCGTCCGACACTCCGCTGCCCGAGGGCGTGGTCGACATGGCCGCCGCCATCGGCGGTGCCACCCCGGTAGAGGACCTCCCGGCCACGATGCCCGACGACACCGCGGTGATCCTCTATACATCGGGGACCACGGGCCAGCCCAAGGGCGCCGAGCTCACCCACTTCAACCTGTTCTACAACGCCGCCTACTCGCGACAGAAGCTGCTGTCGATGTCCGACGGCACCGTCGCCCTCGTCACGCTCCCGCTGTTCCACAGCTTTGGCCAGACCGTGCTGCAAAACTCGGTTCTCGGCGCGGGCGGGACCCTGGTCCTGCTGCCTCGGTTCACCCCCGACGACGCCTTCAAGCTGATGCATGGCCATCGGGTCAACCTGTTCGCGGGCGTGCCCACGATGTACTTCGCGCTCCTGCACCATCCCGAGGCCGCGCAGTACGACCTCAGCGCGCTGGAGCGGTGCGTCTCGGGCGGAGCGGCGATGCCCGTCGAGGTGATGCGGGCCTTCGACGAAAAGTACGGTGTGAACATCTTGGAGGGCTATGGCCTCTCGGAGACCTCTCCCGTGGCGAGCTTCAACGTCGCCGACCAGCCCAAGAAGCCGGGCAGCATCGGCCTGCCCATCGAAGACGTGGAGTTCAGGCTGTTCGACGACGACGGCAACCGGATCACCGAGCCCGATACCGCGGGCGAGATCTGGATCTACGGACCCAACGTGATGAAGGGCTACTACGGCAAGCCCGAGGCCACCGCGGCCGCGATCAAGGACGGATGGTTCAAGACCGGCGACGTGGCGACCTGCGACACCGAGGGCTACTACTTCATCGTCGATCGCAAGAAGGACATGATCATTCGCGGAGGGTTCAACGTGTATCCGCGCGAGATCGAGGAG
>JAHZJA010000606.1 GCA_022601155.1 Deltaproteobacteria bacterium
GCTTGCTCCAACGGGGTCGTCGCGTCGACCTCGCCCGCCTGGATCATCACCGGAATCGTCAAGTCTTCGGGCTCGAGCGCCAGAGCGCCGAACCAGACGACGTCGTAGCCCGGCGGAGTCTGGGCCACGGCCACGTCGATCGGCCGATCCTGAGCGAGCAACCGGAGCGTCGTCAGTGCCCCCAGCGAGTGACCCGCCGCACCCACGCGCGAGCCGTCGACGATCGCACCCAGCGGATCCTCGGCGGGCAGCTGTTGCAGGTACGAAAGGACGAACATCTGATCGTCGGGTCGCAGGCCGATGCTCTCGAGCTGCGCCTCGGTAGTCGTGCCGCCCTGGATGACCGCGTCGCTCAGAGTGTTACCCGCATGGTCGGGCGAAGCGACCACATATCCGTGACTGGCAAGGAAGACGGTGAGAAACGTGGACTGCATGCGCACGCCCGACGACCCGTGGCTGAACAGCACCACGGGGAACGTGTCATCGACATCGCGGGGCGCCGCATCCCGTACCGCGTCGGAGACCAGCTCGATGTCGACCTGCTCGGTGAGCAATGCCAGGGCCTCGTCGGTGAAGATGTCGTCCTGGGTATAGACGTAGCCAGCCTGACCGCGCGCGTCTTCGACGGCCGGATACCAGATCTCCGTGACGAGCGGGCGCGGCTGACCCATGTCATCCACGCGGCCATCGTCGAACAGCTCGACGGTCATCACCCCCACCGGGTATGGGCCCATCACGGATGGATCGGGTGCCGCGTCGGGGCCGGCGGGCGGGAACGGAAGGTCGTCGGCGGGCTCGCCCGTGCTGTCGCTGCCCGTGCTGGTCGAGTCGGCTGCGGTCGCGTTGCCATCGGCGCCCGAGTCAGCGGAGTCATCGCTGCCACAGCCGGTCAGCGACAGCGCCACGAGGGCAAGCGAAGGGACGATCGTTCGAATCAAAGAGCAGGCCATCACGTTCCTCGGAAGAAGACGAGGATACGCGTCTGGGAGTCGCAAGGGGAACGCCGCCGCGAGGGCCGACCCTCAAGAGACTGGGCTCACGGCGGGACGGGATGCGGGACCGCCGGACACCGCCGCAGCGGCTCGGCCTGACGGTGCGGCAGCTGGCGCCTCGATGGCGACCGCAGGCGTGCTTCGAGCGCCGACCCCACGATGTCGCCCCGGCTCGCATCCGGGGGTGGAATCGACCCGATTGCTGCTTCTAGTTGGGCAGCACGCCGCTCGCTCGCAGGCTGTTGCTCCATGCGAGCGCGGCCTCGATTTCGGCCTGGTGGCGCTTCCAACGACGAGCATGGCGACCTTCGCATCGGTCTTCGTACTCGAAGGCAGCGGGTTTGGTTGCGGCGTCGTCGGCGGAAGCGCGGGGGGGACCTGTGTGCGATGAGTTCATCGGTAGACCCAACCAGTGTGGGTTGTCGCCTACCGATCGCAAGCCCCAAACCGCAGCTTGCCCACCAGCACCGCGCAGGTACCGCGAAGCCGAGACGCGTGGGTTCACCTCGGCTTGGGTCGCGCGGTCGAGAAACGGTCGCGCTCCACCAACCGCAGGGGGTCATCGAGCAGCCGGACTGTGACCGGGAGCCAACGTGGAGCCGTGCCCGATCGCAGCGTCGTCGCTGCACGGCGCATCGCATCGAACACTGCGCCCCGGGCGAGAGATCGCCCGGGCACGGGCTCTTGCGGAATCGGCCCAGGCCCCCGAGCAACCGCATCATCGACACCGATCTCGTCGCACGCCGCCGACACCCGCGAGGGCCGCCACATCGGCGGCGCACGAGGACGTCAGCCGAGCCTTGGGCGGCAGCGGTTTTCACGTCGCCCGTGGCAGCCCGATGTGCTCGACCGTCGACGCCAGACCCATCCCCGACCGCGACCGCCAAGACGCGATCGCCAAGGGCGTGGCTGGTGGGCCGGCCCCGTCCTGGGAGCCCATCGCACGCGTGAGGCATGCAAGCGGTGACGACCGCATGCACGGCGGTCGTCGTCAGATGCAGTCGTCGGTGGGCATGGCCTTCTCCTTGGTCGAGAAGGCGTCATCCGTGTAGTCCATCGTGTACTGCCCCTTGGACTGCACGAACTTCAGGCAGCTTCTCATGGCGTCGCGCACCGTCTCGGAGTCGCTGTTGGCGGACAACGAGGCTTCGGCGGGGAGCTTCGAGGTCCTCGGGTCGGGCTCCAAAGACCACTCCAAGCCGTTGTAGGTGTCGAAGTAGAATTGCTTGGCGTATTTGTGCTTGGCCACCAACTGCGTGGTGTCCAAGAACTTGGGCTGGACGTTCTGGAACGCCACCATACCCATGAGCTCGCGGTTCGTGTCGCCGACGAACGGGTTGTTGGCGACGACCGACGAGCGATACGACTCGAGCAAGACACCGGACTCGCGGAGCGCACGAGCGTAGCGGCGCACCCGCTCACCCGTCTGCTCGCCACCAAGGTAGTCCTTGCCGCCGTTGGTGTAGAACGGATCGAGCAGCGCGACGCGGGTCGGCAGGAGGTTGGGATCGAGCTCACCATCCTCGATCGCCGCAAGGACGCGGTAGGCCAGGTCCACCGCGAGCTGGTTGCCCAGCGAGTGGCCCACGATGCGGACCTCCGGCGGTGTGAA
>JAHZJA010000607.1 GCA_022601155.1 Deltaproteobacteria bacterium
AGGCTCGCCAGACGATCGACCCGGCGCTGATCTTCGAAGTAGCGGAACAGCTGACGTCGCGCGATCCCGAACAGGTAGGACCGAAAACTGGACTCGCTCCGAATGCGCTCCCGAGCCTCCACGCAGGCCAAGAACGTACGCTGCGTCAGGTCTTCGGCGAACCGCGTGCGGACTTCGAAAAATCGCAGCACCGCTCCGTAGTAGCGCCGCACCAGCTGGTCGGCGGCCACCTCGTCGCCACCACGCCACGCCTGCAGGAGCTGGAAGTCGTCGGGCCCGGCCGCGGTCACACCGCCACTATAGACAACCCCGAGTGACTTCGCCGGCTGGGTGCTCCACACTCAATGCAGTGGGGAGGGGCGGCAGTCGGTCCGGATCGTCGTGGGCACGCCACGGTTGGTGGGGTCTGGTCTCAGGCTTCGGACTCGCCTCGTGCATCCAGCTCGGAACGTTCCCCTGCGAACGCGACTCGCAGTGCACCCGTGGTGCCGAAGAGGGGGTCTGCGTGGTGCCGGGGTACTGCGCCTTCGCTGATGACACCTGCGACAGCGGATACCGCTTCCACGACCGTGGCACGCCCGAAGATCTCGCAGGGGTGTGTACCGAGCCGCTTCCCGAGGCCACCACCAGCACCACGAATGCCACGGGCCTGGGTGCCGTCACCGATGGCTCGACCTCCACCGTCACCGCGGGCGAGTCGACGTCCACGAGCAGCGACGCCAGCGGCGGACCGACCGACTGCGGCGATCGCCCGTGTGCCTGCGCGGTGGCCATCGGCTCCGGTGCCGACCATGTGTGCGCGGTGCGTCTCGACGGTCGTGTGGTGTGCTGGGGCCTGCACAACTTCGGACAGCTCGGTGTCAGCCGCCCGTTCCTCACGATCCCATGGCCGCAGGTCGTGGAGCTGCCGCAGGACGTCCACCCCGTCGAGCTCGTGACTGGCAACCACCATACGTGCGGTCGCACCCGCGACGGCGACAGCTGGTGCTGGGGCCGCAACGCGTCCCACGAGATCGACGTCGACAGCCGGGACGAGACGCTGCTCCCGATGCAGATTCCGGCTCGCGGCCCCCACGGCACGATGGGTGTGGCCCCGCAGCACACCTGCTTTTCCGCCGCCGAAGACGCTTCGGTCTCGTGTCAGGGAGGCGCGGCCTGGGGCGAACTGGGAGCACCTCCTCCAGGGCCCGGGCCTTTCACCACCACCCTCCCGGGCGCGGCCCGCATCGACGATCTCGCGGTCGGGCGCGACCACAGCTGTGCACGCGTCGGTCCCGATGTGTGGTGTTGGGGCCGCAACACCGATGGTCAACTCGGGGCGATCACCGAGGACACCAGCAGCCCCGAGCCCGTCCAGGTCATGCTGCCCTCGGCCGCCAGCCGACTCGTGGCGGGGCGCGACCACACCTGCGCCGTGCTGGACGATGGCATCAGCGTGTCCTGCTGGGGGGTCAACGTCGTCGGACAGATCGGCGATGGCACCACCGACACCGCCGCCGTGCCCACAGCCCCCGCTCGACCCTTGCCCGCCCCCGTCGTCCATGCCTCGGCCCGCTTGGACTCCACGTGCATGCTGCTGAACGACGGCGACATCTGGTGTTGGGGTGGGCTCAACGGTGACTACCTCGGGGCCGCCATCGAGCCCGACACGCCGCTGCTGGTCCCCACCCGGATCGATGTCGTCGACGAGATCACGCCGCCGTTGGTCGAGATCATCCTCGGCAACCAACATCTGTGTGCCCGCGCCGGCACGATGCAGATGTGGTGCTGGGGCTCCGATGCGTTCGAACAGCTCGGCCCCATCGACCCGCCGCCGGGCATGCACGCCGTCGAGTTCGACCTCGAGTGCCCGCCCGGCTTCGGCTCCTGACCAGACCACGCCAAGGGTCCGTGCTCGGCCCGGGGGCGGTTGGGGTTGGCGCTCGCGCATTGGGACCTCGGGGTGGTGGCGGCCTGTGCAACCGCGCGCGGACGAAACATCAACTGGGCGACGGCGCTTCGTAGGCCCGCGGTTGAGGGATCTGAAACAAACGGGCAGACAGGTGTCAGAATTGTTGGAGGTGGACCGTGGTTGGGCCGCCGACGTTTGCGGCGGGGGGAAAATAAACGGGCAGACAGGTGTCAGAATTGTTGGGCGTGGACCGTGGTTCGGCCGCCGACGTTTTGCGGCGGGAGGCGGTCGATGTTCGGTTGGTTTTGCTTTGGTTTGATCGTCACACCGTCACGGAGGCTTCTCTATGTCGGCATGAACGACGAGATGTTGTGCGTGACGACCAAGGCCCTTGCCCTCTTGCTCATGGGCGCCGGTTCGGTGACCGGTTGTGTGGCGGAGGACGAGGTGTTCGATGAGCGGGAGCTGGAGCTGGTGGAGGGAGAGTTCGATGAGTCCCTCGACGAGGTGTCCGGAGCGGTCGAGCCACAGGTGCTCGATGCGATTGCTGCGGCCCCTACGCTTGCCGATGACGAAGTCGAGGCGTTGTTTGCCGAGTCCACGCCGACGCTGCGTGACGTGATTCGGCTCGTCGATGTGGAGTCGCTGCCGCCGGGGCTAACCCTCGCGGATCTGGATAGCCCGGTGACGCTCGAGCTCACCGAGCCGCCCGTCGATGCACCGCTGTTCGATCCGGTCGATGACTTGGCCGCGGATCTCGACCCGCAGCTCATCGGTGAGCAGGCGTGCGGGACGACCAGCATTTCCAATGCGAACAATGGTGCGTCGATCTCGATGGGACCGGACCCCGGCTGCGGCTTCGCGTTCGACGGTGCGGTGTCCCCGAACACATTCTACAACCCGACCGGTTGTCCGAATCAGTTCATCACGCAAGTGAACGGGACCTGGGGGCGGGCGCTGTCGTTCTACTCGAGTTGGCCGGGGACGCTGAACTCGACGTACTGCCCCCTGGCGAGGCAGGCACTGTCGGCCTATGGCGCGTTCTGGACGGTGCAGAACGTCAATGGCATGTGGTTCCTCGCCCTGCAGTGGTCGAAGATCGGGACCACGATTCAGCATGGGACCTGGGTCGACGGGGGATGGTTTCCGGGCTGCTACTGGCAGTACGACAACAACTACGGTCCGTTGCCGTCGTTGCCGAGCAATCATGGCTACAATCGTATTCGGACTGCGGCGCAGGGCCTCGTGCTGGCAATCTTTCCGTTCAAGCAGCAGATCGAGTCTGGTGTGAGGCACGGCTCGGGGCCCTGCTGAGGCTACGGACTGGCTCGGGGTTCCATCGCGGATGGGAGGCGGATCGGAAATCCCCCGGTTCCACCGACTTCTGATCATTGATCGATTGCCGACTCAGACCGCGGTGACGTCCCGCCGTCGCAGGCCGAGCACGACCAGCAGCACCGCGGCCCACCCCGCGGGAGGGCGGCCGTCGCCCGAGCGGCACCCGCATCCATCGCCGCCGTCGGCTCCGGCCGCACCGTCGTCGGTCCCTGCGGTGTCGTCCGCCGGGATGCTTCCGCCGCCCGAGGTATCGCTTCCCCAGCCGGTCACGGGGGGAACTGGGGGTGGGCCGGCCGTATCGGCTTCCCCGCCCTCCTCTTCGCCACCCGAGCTCTCCGCGGACGTCGCGATCACCATCAACGTCACCGAGTCGGAGACGCCGATGTTGCCGGCCCAGTCTTCCGCCATTGCCTCGAGCACGAACTCACCCTCGGGAAGACTCACCGCCGGAGCCTCCCAGGGCGCGAAGTCGTCCTCCGAGCCGCGTACGTCCTTGCCGTCGACGCGCAGCCATGTGCGAGAGACTCCGAACCCCTCACCATCATCGACATCGATGACCACGGGCACGGCGACGGTACTTCCGTAGTCCACCGCGTACGCCGGCCCCGCCGTGGGGCTGAGGATCGCGACCGCTGGCGGCTGACGATCCTCGCCGCCGTAGGGCGCCCCGCAGGTGCTCGTGGCACCGCTCAGCGGGCCAAAGTCGCATGCTGGCCACGTGCCTCCCCCCAGCTGGGGCTCGAGTGGCACATCGGTACAGTCCGGCGTCGGTGACCACTTGCCGTTGCTCAGGTGACACGGCGTCACATCGATACCCGTCACCGCCTCGATCCAGGGCACCGCAAACGAGGCCATGCCCAGCACGCCAATCCCATCCACACACGCTTGCCCAATGACCGACGAGGTCACCCCGAACAACCGCCAGCTTCCGTCGGGGAGCTGGATGAAGCTACCGCCACCCGAGTCGCCCGAGCACAAACTCCCCGAGGCTCCGCCGCCCACCGAGACCGCTCCCACCTCCCAGTCGGCCTCGACCACCTCGTGCGTCACCGCTCGCTTGATCCCCATGGGACCGTCGGGCGCCACGCCGTAGCCGACCGTCGTCACCTCGGCGCCCGAGTGGAGGACCTGTTCCTCACAACCCATCAAGATGGGGATGATCGGCACGTCGGGCACCGGATCCACCAAGCGACACACCGCGAAGTCGGTCGCCGACGATCCGTCGTAGTCCGGGTTGATCCAGCAGTCTTCCACCGGCTGCGGAAAGCCGCCGCCCTTGGTCTCCCCCAGCAGCACCGCCGTGCTCACCGTTCCGCAGTGGGCCGCATAGAGGACCACCTGGGGGTGGATCAGCGTGCCCGAGCAGTTGCCGTGCATGCGCACCGAGCTGGGCCACGCGCACTCCGGCACCACATCCCCGCCTGCAACATCCATCGGCCCGGTCGACCCGGAAAGCCCCATGGCAATGACTGCGCTCCACCCCGCCCACGTGAACATCACCTCGAAGATGACGCATCAACGCCAAGGCCCCGGGCCGGGCCCACCGCAGGTCGACCCACTCCGATGCCGTGGGCGGAGATCCAACGCTCCTGGTGCGCCCGACAGACGCCGACGGTCCCACAAAAGCACGAACACATGGCCCGCCGTCGTACGCCACGGCAACCGTCGGCCCTGGCTCCGCGCATGGCTCGCGGATCGCGCCAGCCGTCTCGGCTTCACGACGACCGTCATCAAGATGGAGATCGGGCCTTCGTTGGCCCATTCGGCGGGATGACAATCATGGGCAGCGGAAAGGACCATCGTCGAGTGGACCTCCCCGACGCCCCCCCTCCCGCAAAGCGTTTCGTCACCCTGATAGAGGACGCAATCGCCGACGACGATTGGGAAGATGTCGACGACATCGTGGAGCGCATCGAACGTGAGTGCGCCGACGCAGAGGCCCCATTCCCCCAGACGGTAGCCCGCGACATCGGCGACTTGCTGCGAGAACATCGACGATGCTCGGCGTTGCGACGCGTCTGCGACGCGTTTGAGTCCAGCGGACAAACCGATCCCCGGCTTGCCCGCCTGAAGGCCCAATCTCTCATCGACCTGGATCTTCACGACGAAGCCGAGCCCGTTCTCCATACCCAACTGGCGCGCACCGACGTCGGCGATGAAGCACCCGAGCTACGGGGGCTGCTTGGCCGTATCGCCAAGGATCGCTACGTCAGGGCCGCGTTGCGTGACGAGGCTCCAGATCCAGCGAACCTACAGACTGCACTCCAGGCCTACGGACAGTTCTTTTCAGACGAGAAAACCGACCCCATCTGGCACGGCATCAACGTCGTGGCTCTCCAACGCCGCGCCGAACGCGATCGCTTGGAATCCAACGAGAACACGCCTGGCTCATCGCCAGCCGACATCGACAAGATTGCCAGCACCCTGCTCGGCAGGATCGAGAACACCCCACGCTCGGAGCAAAACGACTGGGACAAGGCCACGGCGGTCGAGGCAGCGGTCGCCCTCGATGACCCCGATGCGACGCGTCGCTGGGCGAAGCGCCTACTGTCGGGAAACCCGGGCTACTTCGTCCTCAATTCCCTGGTCCGACAACTCGAGGAGGTCTGGGGCCTCGATGTGACCGATCCTGCCCATGGCGTCACACTCAGCGTCCTCCAGGCCGGCAAGTTAGCAGCCAACAACGGCTCGTTGCTGCTGGACCTACCCGCCCTGCGCAACCTCATCACCCACGCTCCGGACACAGCGGGTCTAGAAGCCAACTTCGGACAAGCTCGCGCCGAGAAGGTCTCGTGGATGCACAATGGGCTTCGGTGGGCCTCCGGCGTCGCGCGAATCGAGACACAAGGCCCGAGCGGCGACTGGCTCACCGTGGGCACCGGATTCCTGGTCCCAGGTAACGCACTTTCGCCGAAGTGGTCGCCCGAACTGCTGCTGATCACCAACTATCACGTGATCAACGAGCAGGGTCGACGCCCCGGACGGCGGCCCAGTAGGGCCCGGGTCGCGTTCAACGACGTGGCCATCCCCCATAGCCCCCAAGGGATCTACGAGGTTCAACGAGTCGTGTGGGAGTCGTCCATCGCCGGCTTCGACGAGCGGCCACCGACAAGCGTCGACATCTGCGTGCTGCAGCTGGTCGGTGGCGCGCAAATTGACTGGGAACCACCGCTGGCCCCCCAAGGTCAACCGCCAGTCCCTTGCAAGAATGAGCGCCTCTACGTCGTAGGCCACCCCTCTGGCGGAGACCTCCACATCGCCCTGTACGACAACCGCATCATCGAATCCGATCAGACGCTCCTCCACTATCGCTCGCACACCGAATCGGGAAACTCCGGCAGCCCGTTGTTCAACAAGCAGTGGCAGCTCGTCGGTGTGCACCATGCGGGCCGTGGCATTCACCCCGTAACCGAGAAACGCACCTACCTGCGTGGCATTGCGGATCCTGCAGTGCGTCGCCACGCCAACGAGGGCTTCACGCTCAAGTCCATTCGGGAGCACATCGCCAAGACCTCGACCTAACGGTGGGGGGCCGCGTGCCCCGATCGAACGGAGTACAGTGATTTCATACGGTTGTCGGGACCAACCGCCTCCTTGCTAGATTGCGCGCCCATGGCCCGCCCGCGGAACGCTCTCGTCGCCCTGATCCTCGTCGCACTGGCCTGCGATGCCCCGGCCACCAAGGCGGACACGAAAGCCAACGCGAGTGCGAAGGCCAAGCCGGATGCGAAGGCCAAGCCGGATGCCAAGGCCACCCCGGACGCCAAGGCCAAGCCAGACGCCAAGGCCACCCCGGACGCCAAAGCCGAGCCGGGCACCAAAGGCACGCCGGGCAAGGCGCTCGAGCCCCTTCCCGGCGAGACGCACTTCGCCTCGATCAAGCAGCTGACGTTCGGCGGCGAAAATGCAGAGGCGTACCTCGGCTTCGACGAGTCCAAGCTGGTGTTCCAGTCGACCCGCGATGGCGC
>JAHZJA010000608.1 GCA_022601155.1 Deltaproteobacteria bacterium
ATGTGACCAACGAGGGCAGCGTGTACGTGTTCGACCTGACCACCGACACCTTCGACTACGAACTCCCGCATGGAGGAGCGCTCCACAACACGACGCTGGCTGGCTTCGACCATCAGGGTCGACTGCTGGGGCTGAGGCTGGCTGCGGGAGGAGCGATGGAGGTGCTGACGATCGATCTGGGCACGGGCGCCGTCAGCACGGTCGGGCAGTTCGGGGGACTGCATGGGTGGTATCCCGAGGCGGTACTGTCACCCGATCGTACGGCCCTCTACTTGGTCGGGAGCAACAGCGATGACGTGACCAACGAGGGCAGCGTGTACGTGTTCGACCTGACCACCGACACCCTCGACTACGAACTCCCGCATGGAGGAGCGCTCCACAACACGACACTGGCCGGCTTGGACCATCAGGGTCGACTGCTGGGGCTGAGGCTGTCTGCGGGGGGAGTGATGGACGTGCTGACGATCGATCTGGGTACGGGCGTCGTCAGCACGGTTGGGCAGTTCGGAGGCCTGTATGGGTGGTATCCCGAGGCGTCCCTCTCACCCGATCGGAAGGCCCTCTACTTGGTCGGGAGCAACAGCGACGATGTGACCAACGAGGGCAGCGTGTACGTGTTCGACCTGACCACCGACACCTTCGACTACGAACTCCCGCATGGCGGAGCGCTCCACAACGCGACGCTGGCCGGCTTCGGGGAGTAGGACGCAATCTCCACGGAGGGGCGGAGCAGGAGTGTTGCCCTCCTCTTTGGTGCGCTGGCCTGTGCCGAGGCCGAGCCTGCCAGCCGCGAGCGTGAGGGTCCCTCGCGGCGTTTCGTAGCCACGCTGCGGCGACGACGCGCTTGGCGTCTATGCAGGGCGATCGCTTTTCGACCAGTCTGCCGATCACGGACGACCCGACACCTGTCCGTGTCCGTCACATCCTCGACCGCGCTGGTCTACGTAGTGCGCCCCGCGATGGGGATCTTGCGCCACTTGCGGCCCGGTCGGTTCTCGCCGCCCCACCTTCCTGCTCCGTGGGGGGCTGCTGACCCTTCGCACAGTGGCACGCCGTGTTGGCCTCGGACGGTCCTCGCCGTGGATCCCTCCGACGATGGGCCACCGCTGGCGACCTCCACGACCACGAAGCGCGTCTTGCTTTGCCGGGTGAGGGGGCCGTCCCCCACTGGTCACGACCCGTCAACCTCCAACGAGAACACACCATCGAAAGCACACCATGAGCTACAGCGTCGAAGGACCGCCGAAACAACGGCTCCAACAGAGGGCACAATCGCCCGTCGTCTCGACCGCTCGAGAGGGCCGAGCACGTGGGGCGTTTGGCTGCCGTTGCCGGCTCTCGTCCCTCATCCTCGCCGTATCTGTCGCTTGTCAGGCTGCTCCGACGGGGACGCCCTCCACGGGCTCGGGCTCGGGCTCTGAATCAGATGCGGGTGCGACTGCGATGTCCGAGACTTGCGGTGAAGATGGCTGCAGTACAGGGGCGGCTGATTCGACGGCTGATTCTACATCTGGTCCAGGCGCTCCCTCGCCTCCGTCGTCGGTGTGCGAGCGATATATCGACTGCGCCGAGGCTCTCAGCGACGTTCCGTTGAGCCCAATCCTCGCCAGCTATGGGCCGCGGGGTACATGCTGGGACGCGTTCGAACCGAGCGTCTGCTTTCAGGACTGCCGGGCCGGGTTGATCGCGCTGGGCTTGGCGAACGATGAAGTCTCTGCCTGTCGCGAGTGCGAGCGCGAAGACGAGTGTGCCTATCTCGAGACCGAGTCCAGCTGTTCGTTGGAGGGGGACTGCCTGGTCCCAGTCGAGGGGGAAGGGGATGTCGGAGACCCCTGCTATGATGTGAGTGACTGCATGGGGGCGTGTTACCACGCGGATGAGTGCCCAGAGTCATCCTATTCGACAACACTGTCCTGCCGCTTTGCTTCGTTCTCCGACGAGGTCGGGGTCTGCGTCGATGCCTGCGAAAATAGCGACGAGCAGTGTTTCGTCGACGGATGGTTTTGCGACTACGACGAGGAGTTGTGCGTCTCGCAGGATCCCTATCAGTGCGATGATGCAGAAAATTGCGAGGAGTGCCTCGCGGCAGGTTGTATCTTTTCTGGATGGACCGTGGACCGCGAGTTCATGCAGATCGACGATTGTTCTCAGCACGTCGATTTTCCTCCCGTATTTCTGTGCGAGCTGGAGGAGTGACCGGGTCCCTCCCTCATTGTCTCGCGGGCGCTTGCAGATAGGTTCCGTGGACCGCAAAACCGTGGGGATCGACGGCGCGACCTTCGGCGCGGTCTGCACACAGTGTCATGATCGGCAGTACCGCTGTGTCCCACGTCCCAGTCGTCGCCGCGCCCCGTGGAGGCCCGGTGGGAGGAGCGGATGGTGCCGAGCTCCTGCGTGGCTCCATCGTCTCGATCCGGAAGGCGAGCGACGTCGCGGACTCGGCAACCACCGGGGATCGAGTACGACCTCGTCACGGATTGTCACGAGCCGCTGGCGCGGCGTCGTGGCTCACGAGGATTTCTCTCGCGCGGAATGGTGAATACAGCGGAGACTCTGCCGTGTAGCGAGGGGGTGATGCGATCACTCCCAGCTCGGGGCGCGGCCGGAAGATGCTCACCCACGGACGGGCGGAGTCAATACACTTTTCGTCGGTGTGGCCGCGACATGGGCTGGGCCCGAGCGTCCTCGGAAGCATGCTCGTGAACCGACCCCTGTCGCTGCTGTTGATGCTTGGTCTATCTGCCGTTGGTTGCGGTGTCGCCGATGCCGACTCCATGGCCGTGGACGACGACGATGGAGGCGGTGGCAAGGCCGACGACCTCGACGATGTCATCCCGCTGGAGCCCGATCGCGTGCAAACGTGCGACGTCATCGTCGCCGGAGGGTCGACCGCCGCGCTGGCCGCCGCGATGACCTCGGCCCGGGAGGGGGCGGCGACCTGTCTCGTTGAACCCACCGATTGGATCGGAGGACAGCTCACGGCGGGGGGCGTTCCCGCCGTCGACTTTGCATGGCATCAGGTTGGCGACGAGCACTACCC
>JAHZJA010000609.1 GCA_022601155.1 Deltaproteobacteria bacterium
CAACGCATTGTTGCTGCTCGGCGAGGATGCACGCCCCGCATTGCGAGCCGCCTACGACCGCGGACTCGCCCCGCCCATCGCAGTGGAGGTGGAGCGCTTGCTCGCGGCGGTCGAGACCGACTCCTCCACGCCGCCCGAGCCGCGGTGGCCCGACGACGGCGATCAGCTCGCGTGGAGCACCTTGCTCGACGACACCGATCCCGTGCAGCGCCGTCGTGCGGCCTGGGCTCTGGCTCAACGCGATCCCGCATGGCGGGTGCCCGCGGCGGTCGGCGTGCTCGCGCGGCCCGGTGCACTGGGTGGACGCGAAGGATGGGCGCTGACGCTCGCCGCCAGTCCCACTCGTTGGTCGGCGGACGACGACGCCGAGCCCCAGGCCCGCCTCGAGGGCTGGGCCCGCGACCGTCGCGAGGGACCAGACCATCGATGTCTCGCCGTGGCGGCCTTGGGTGCCCGGGAGCCACAGACCCGTCGGGGAGCCTCCGCTCCGTGGGCCTCCGTCGCCAGCGACCCCGATCCTCGCGTTCGCGCGTGCGCGGCCGTGGCCTTGGGCCGATACGGTGACGCGGGGACCGTGGCCGCGCTCCTGCTGGACGACCACGCACGGGTGCGAGCGGCCGCGGCACTGGCCCTGTCGGTGGTGTCACCGCGCCGACTCGCCCGCACCACGGTGGCCCGACTGGCGCAGCTGTCGGTCGACGACCCCGACGGCGCTGTGCGGGCCGCCGCCAGCTTCGCCCGCGATCGAGCTCAGGCTGACACCGCGTCGAGCGCCAGCCCCGGGATGTTCGCGATCCGGGTCGAACCCTTCACGTGGCGCGACCCGCCCGGCTGGATCGAGGTCGCACTCGATGAGCAGCGCTTGTGGCTCCCGACCATGGGCCACGCGCGCTGGCGCTGGGCCCTGGTGCCCGGGATGGCTGAGGCCACCGCCAATCGTCCTGTAGAGGCGTTTGAGGCCAGATCTCTCCCCGGCGCCGCCCGCTGATCCCAACGATTGCCCAACTTGCGATGAAAAAGCGCAAGTTGGGCAAGGTTTGCAACTCGGGGTGACGCTAGAGGGCAACCCGATAGTCATCACCTTGAAATCATTGAGTCTTCGACATGGCGGGCCGCTTGCTCAATAGGTGAGCATGACCACCACCGCTGCCGAGTTCACCGCGCTCGTTGCCCCCCACACGACCCGCCTGTTCCGGCTGGGTATGCGCCTCACCCGGCAGCCCTCCGAGGCCTCCGATCTGGTGCAAGAGGCGCTGTGCCGCGCCTGGGCCAACTGGTCGCGCTTCGAGCAAGGCGGCAGCGTTGGAGCGTACCTTGCGCGCATCGTCGTCAACACGTTCATCTCCAAGCACCGTCACGCCCGCGTCGTCAACACGGCGGCCGCCCGCAGCGACTTGGTCGAGCACTTGTTCGACCGTCGGCGGATGCAAGAGGCCCACGCGCCAGAGGGCTGCTGGCATTCCGAGTTGCTGTCCGACGAGGTCCACGATGCCCTGGACGCCCTCCCCGGCCACTACCGCGAGGTCGTGGAGTTGGTCGACCTCCAAGGCCACGCCTACAAGGAGGCCGCCCAGAGTCTCGACATCCCCCTCGGCACCGTGATGAGCCGACTGCACCGCGCCCGCCGCCTGATGCGAGATCGGCTGAGCAGCTACGCGCAGACCATGGGGTACTGCGAGCCGATGGTCGCCGCTGCCGCCTGAACCTGTCCTTCCGTGTCGACGGCTTGACGGCGCCGTCGCGACCGCGGACTCTTGGCTTTCGCTTCGCCCGTCGTGAACTCTCTAAAGCGCTCGGTTCTCGTGTTCGCCCTGCTGGCCCCGACCCCGTCCATGACTGGGTGTCAGGGAGGCAAGGGACGCCCTGCCACCTCCTCACGAGACGGTTCGTCTTCGGTGGGACAACCCGCGCCGCCGTTGGCTGGCAAGACCGTCGATGGCACCCCGCTCGCGCTCCAGGATCTGCGCGGCAAGGTCGTGCTCGTCAATGTCTGGGCCACGTGGTGCAAGCCCTGCAACATCGAGCTCCCCGAGCTGGCCCGCCTCCACGACCAGCGCAGTGACGCCGGTTTCTCCGTCTTGGGTGTCAGCATCGACAAGCGGCAGCTGCTTCACAAGGTGCGCAACACCATGGCGCGCCACAGCCTGAAGTTCCCGATGATGTTCGATCCCGAGAGTCGGGCCATCGCGGGCTGGGAGGTCAGCGGGTACCCCACGTCGATCTTGGTCGGACGTGACGGGACGATTCGCTGGCGTCGCAACGGCATGATCGAGCTCAACGACAAAGAGCTCTCGCGTCAGCTCGACTCGGCGTTGGCCGAGCCTGTGCCCTGAGCCTGGCCCCGAAGATCGAGTCGGCTGGCGTCGGCCACGGCCCTCGAGACGCGCCTTCTCGACTCGCGCGACCTCGACACGCGCGCTCGCTCGCCGCTGATGGTTCCACGACGAGGTGCCGTCTCGCCTCTCCAACGCGAGGCCACGACCCACCTCGAACGTTGGTCGACCCCTTGATGTGGGGCTGCTG
>JAHZJA010000610.1 GCA_022601155.1 Deltaproteobacteria bacterium
ATATGGGTATTTCACATCACCTCGATTTCAATACTCCAGTCGACCGAGTCGAGCAATGCGAGGGAAACGTGGAAGAACTCAACGCAGCATCGCTGTATCGCGCAGATGACGCCAGGATTGGCACGACGGAGCTCGGCTGTTTTCGGCTCCGGCAGATCATTGGCCGGGGGTCGTTCGGCACCTCGTTTCTCGCCGATCAAGTCGGGTTCGACCGGGAGGCGGTCATCAAGATCGCCCATGCCGCGCTGTTCGAGTCACGCGATGCAGACCTGATCCGAAGGCGGTTCGCCGAGGAGCTGCGGGCAGCCACGCGTGTCCAGCATCCCAATCTCGTCACGCTCTACACCGCGGGCGAGACGAGCGATGCGCTGCCCGTGATCGCCATGGAGTTCGTGCCCGGGCGCCCGCTCGGAGACCTGCTCGCCGCCAGCCGCGATGGGTTGTCGGCGACACTGCTCCAGCCCGCGTTCGCACAACTGGGCTCGGCCGTTGCGGCTCTGCACGACGCCGGCGTCGTCCACCGCGACCTGTCGCCCAACAACGTGGTGCTGGATACCGGGCCGCCCATCAAGATCAAGGTTCTCGACTTCGGGGTGGCCAAGGTCCGCGGACGGCCCCGGATGACCTACGGCGCGGTCGGAACCCCGCGCTACATGGCACCCGAGCAAGTCATCGGACGTGCCGTACCAGCCTCCGACATCTTCGCCATGGGTGCCATCTTGTGGTGGGCACTGACCGGCCAGGAGTACCGCAACGATGCCCTGACCCTCGAAGACCTCCACCACGTCGCGCTGGCGGGAACACCTCGGCCCGACCCCCGCGAGATCTCGCCCGATATCCCCGTCGACGTGGCTGCATTGGTCGGCCAGATGGTCGCGCATGTGGAGAGCGAGCGGCCCACGGCCCAGGAGTTCTGCGCCCGGTGGCGCAGCGTGGCGCCGCAGCTCCGACCGGGCGGACCATCGACCCGTCGGCTCCCGCCGCCCCCCTCCATTCCCAGCGCCAACACCAGTGGGTCGAGCATCGCCATCGAGCGTCCGGGCGCGGCCCCCCGCTCCGCCACCGCCCGCGGCTCGGGACCTCGGGTCCTGCTCGTCGACGGCAACTCCATCACCCAACACCTGATGGCGGGATGCCTCCGTCGTGCTGGCTGCCGGGTTCGCAGCACCGGTGATCCCCGGGATGCGACCCGCTCGGAGTCGCCCACCTTCGACATGGTGGTGTTGTCGTCCGAGCTCGCCGACGCCGACCCACTCGACGTGGCGCAGTACCTCCACGAGTGCCACCCCACTGTGTGGATCGTGCTCGCGGGGCCGGCACCCGACCCCACCCGTGCCGACGCCGCCGGCGTACGAGCATCGGTCGGTGTTCCCCACGGGTTCGAGCGGCTCACGGCACTGGTGGACGAGTTGACGTCCGAGCTGGCCCTCCGCAACAGCGCCACGGGCCGCGAAGGCGCCATCGACCGCACCGCCCTGGAACACCTCCATCGCGACGACCCGCACGTCGTACGCGAGGCGATCGAGCTGTTCCTCGGGCAGACGCCCGAGAGCCTGGCTCGCATCGACGATGCGCACCAACAGCACGATATCGCTGCGATTCGGCAGCAGTGCCGATCATTGTCGACAGGCGCCCGAGCCCTGGGCGCCAACCATCTGGCTCGGCTCGCTCATGCCCTCGGTGAGCTCGTCGAGGATGGCGACCTCGCTCCCGTCAGCGGCTTCGTCAGCGAAATGGAGCGCGAGTACGGCCTCGTTTTTCGCGCCTTGATGGACGTCCACAGCAGCGCCAGCACCACCACCCAGCAGAGTGTCCGATGAACTCCTCTACCGCCATCGACTGCCGGGGCCAGAGCTGCCCCGCCCCCATCCTCGCCACCGCCAAGGCCGCCCGCGGACTCAAGTCCAACGGCGGTGGCACCCTCGAGATCGCCGCCGACGACGATGCCTTTCCGCTGGACATCCGCAGCTGGTGCCGAAGCTCCGGCTCGGAGCTCATCGACCTCACGGTCGAGACCGATGGCACGCACCGGGCCGTGGTACGGGTGACCTCGGGCGGAGAACGCCCCGCGGAGGCCCCGAGGCGTCGCACGCCGCCGCCCATACCAACCCGACCGCTGCTCTCGGTCGCCCCGCAGCCGGTCGAGCCCCCTGCTCCCCCACCTCCCGCTGCGTTGTCGAGTGACGAAGCCCTCGACTTTCGTGGTCAGCGTTGCCCCGAGCCGATCCTGGGCCTCGCTCGCAAGACCCGGTCGCTGCCCCCCGGAACCGAGCTCGAGCTGGTGGCCGACGACCCGGCGTTCCGCCTCGACCTCGAGAGCTGGTGTCGCAGCGCAGGCGCAACCATCATCACCCTCGATCCCGAGGGCGACGCGATGCGGGCACGCATCCGCACGGCGGGTGGTCCAAGACACGCCGCCAACACGGTGCGTCTGACCCCGCCCGCAGACGAGACACCGCGGATCTCCCTCGATGGAGTCGCGGAAGACCAGCGCCTTCCGCATCTGGAGCGGCAGCTCGCTGGTGTCGGGCACGGACGCGCCCTCGTCGTGGTCAGCGACACGACCTTCAGCGTGGAGTTGGTGCAGTGGGCAGCCGCCGCCGGTCACCGACTCCTTTCACTGGACGCCCATGGCCCCTTGGAGGCACAGCTCGAGCTGGCCGCGCCCGCACCGACGACCACGGCCCTCGTGCCTCGCGAGACGACCGTGGCCGAGCCCGCCGAAGACCAGTGCACCCTGCTGGTGCTCCACAACGACCGCGAAGCCCTGATGGCTGCGCTCATGGTCGCGGTGGGGGCCGCCGCGCAGGGCATGAACGTGATGATGTTCTTCACCTTCTGGGGCCTCAACCTGCTGCGTGGCGACGAACCCAACGCCAACGAGCCGGCCGAGAAGATCAGCTGGGCCCAGCGCATGTTCAAGTGGATGATGCCCCGCGGGCCCCGTCGACAGAAGCTCGGCCAGCTCAACATGGGCGGCCTGGGCGGCAAGATGCTCGGCTCCATCATGAAGCGCTATGAGCTGATGGACGTCCCGGCGCTGATGAAGGCCGCCGAGGACCAGGGGATTCAGTTCGTCGCCTGCACCATGAGCATGCAGGTCATGGGGGTGACCAAGCGCGACCTGGCTCCCCGCGACAACCTCGAGTACGGCGGCGTCGCGGCGTTCGTCGAGTCGGCGGGGCGGTCTCGCCTGAGCCTCACGTTCTAGCCGGAGCCGCTGGTGAACGAACTGAGCCCTCGCGAAGCGTTCGACAGTCCGCAGCTCGTGCTCGTGGACGTGCGCCCGACCTTGGAACGCTACGGTGAGCTCGGCTTCATCCCCGGCTCGCTGAGTCTGCCGTGGTCGGACGACCTCGATCCCTACACCGACGACCTCGCCGCCATCGCCCGCGGGCAGCAGGCGGCGCTCGTGTGCGCCACGGGTACCCGCGCCCGGCACTATGCGCGACAGCTCGCCGAGCTCGGCGAGCTGCAGCCCCTCGTCCTGCAGGGCGGGGTGCTCGGCTGGGACGGGGTGGGTCTTCCGGTCTGCGGGCGAGGACGGGACCTGCCCGACGAGCCCGTCCTCGTGCCCGAGCAATTTCCACGGCAGCTGGCGGCGTGCTTCGTGGGTGAGCTGGCCGAGGTCGCACTCGAACGCGATGTCGACCCACTCCGGCTGCTGCGCGACTGCTTCGAGCGGGCCGGACAGAGCTACGAAGCGCCGATCCCCGCCGAGCTACATCGTGTGCTCGATCAGTTGGCGGCATCCTCGCGGAGACTGGGGACCCCGCTGCCACGGATCGCGGCCAACCTCGATCGCATGCTCGCCGTGTTGCCCTTGCCAGCCGCTTGAGCCACGACACAACGCCCGGTCGTCGTACCGGCCTCGGGGGGGCGAAGGCGCGGCGACGGGCGCGGTTTTTGGCGATGAGCGCCGGGGCGAGCTGGTACCGTGGCCCCCATCGTGCCCGCTGGGTCCCACGCCATCGTCGGAGGACAGGTATTCGACGGCCTCGGTTCTGCCCCCGTCCGCGGCACGGTGCTGGTCGACGACGGCATCGTGCAGGCCGTGGTGCCGCCCGACACCGCCCTGTCCGACGACGTCCCCATCATCGACGCCACCGACTGCTGGGTCACCCCCGGCTTCGTCGATCTCCATACCCACTACGACGCGGAGGTCGAGCTCGCACCTGGCTTGCAAGAGTCCGTACGCCACGGGGTCACCACGATCATGCTCGGCAGCTGTGGCCTGAGCCTCGCCGTCGGCAAGCCGGACGATCTCGCGGACATGTTCTGCCGGGTGGAGGGCATCCCGCGCTCGACGGTCGCCCCGCTGTTGCACCGCATCAAGGACTGGGAGACCCCCGCGCAGTACCTCGAGCACCTCGAAGGCCTCGCGCTGGGTCCCAACATCGCCAACCTCCTGGGACACTCCACCATCCGCGCTCACGCGATGGGCCTGGGACGCAGCCTCGACAGCGGCGTTCGCCCCACCGAGGACGAGATGCTTCACATGGAGCGCTTGGTCGAGCAATCGCTGGACGCGGGCTACCTGGGGCTGTCGATCAACACGCTGCCCTGGGACAAGA
>JAHZJA010000611.1 GCA_022601155.1 Deltaproteobacteria bacterium
GCCGGGAGACAGCTGCACCACCGCGGCCAGCTTGCGGACCACGACGCCTTCCATCAGACGCTGGCGCAGGAACGGAACGAGCGGCTCGAGCACGAGCCCCGCGCGATACTCGGGATCGGCCAGGGGGTCCCCCTCCGAAGCCGCGTCTTGGAGCAGATGCCACACAGGTGTGGACAAGAAGGCCGCGCCCGGTACTGGCCACGACGCGTAGGCATCCGGCTCCGGTGTGGTCTCGGGGATCGTCCGCACCACGGCCATGACCGCATCCGCCTGCCCCGGAGTCATCACCCGTGGCAGCTGGTCCACGAGCACGGCCAGCCGCGACTGCGCGGGCTCGACGGCCGCGGCCAGCTCGCTGCGAACCGCCTGTAGCCCACGAACCAATTCGACGATCAACCCCGCGAGCGCGCCGGCACCCAGCCCAGACGGTTCACGGCCCTGGTGGCGCAACAGGGCGTCGAGCCCCGCCACCGAGACGCGAGCGTGACTGAGGGCGTCGACCAGCCCGACAAAGCGCTCGACGCCATCGAGGGCGGAGGCCCCGACAGCGGAGAACGGAGCGACCCCGGACAGCTCGACCAAGCGCCCCACCTCGAAGATCGAGAGACCAACCGCGCGGGCCAGCGACGACCATCTGTACAGCCAAGAGAGATTGGCGACCGTCGTCGTAGAGCGGGTCGGATCCAGCGCCAACAATCGGGCGACCTCCGCTTCAGGCCGCCCCAACGCAGCTGCGAGCTGAGGGAGCACCGCAGTCATGGGCTGCTCGGCCTGCCCGAACGCCAGCGGGCTCACTTCGCCTTGCGCCGAAGGCTCGGCGAAGATCTCGTCATGGTGCGAGCGTTCGCCCGGCTCGATGGGATCCGTGGAGAGGTCGCCAAACCAGACCATCAGCTCGCGGCGCGGCAGTGAACCGAAGCGTTGTTCGAGAGCCAGCAGCCGCGATAGTGCCCGAAAGCACTCGGCGTCCAGCGGGTTCGGGCCCGCGGACCCCATCATCGAGATCGCCGTGTCGACCTCTGTCATCGACCACCCGAGGGCCCGCGTGAGCCGCAACGAGCGATGGATGCGGTCGAGCCGAGCTTCGTCGAGCCCGTCGATGGTCGCGCCTTCGAGCTGACACGGTGTCTCGAAGGAGATCGAGAGCTCGCCCCCGCCGACGTAATTGGTCGCGGCCATCTGATCGAAGCCGTGGAGATCGAGGCCTGTGCGCGCGAAGAACTCGGGGGCGTCGATGAGAGTGTCGAGTGTGGCGGTCTCCGCCAGGCCCCACAACGCCTGCCACGAGTGCCCTAGATCTTCGCCGGCCACGATCCGGGCGGCGGTCGTTTCCAACCCGAGACGCGCGTGCGTGGTCGCTGTTGTGACGTCTTCGGACGTGGATCCGCAAGCCTCCAGCAATTCCACTCGCGAGGCGCCGAGACGACCCAGGAACGCTTCGGACTCCGCTCGAGCGAGGTCGAACGGGAGCGACAACGGAAACACCGCCGCCCGCAGAGCATCATAGGCGGCGTCGATCCGGTGCTCCGGCTGCCCGCGCAACTCCTCCGTGGATCGAGTCGTCTGCGGCCACGAATCCGGAGCGCCCCCCACGACCTCTTGCTCGAGCAACTCGTTGACCAGGTCGATCGCGGGCAGCACCGTATTGGTGTTGGCACAGTCGAGAAGCACGTGACGCAGGTCGGGCCGCCGGGCCACGAGGGCAGCAAAGGGCACGAGTGCGACCCCAGCTGTCTGTTCATCGTCCAGCGCGGGCCGCTGCTCGACGAAACGGAGCACGTCGACGTAGTACGCAGCCGGGCTGAGCACCGAACGGCAGTGCTCACAGGCGCACAAGTCAAGCGAGCCGAACAATCCTTGGAGATCCGGTGGAGCATCGCCAGGGTCGACGCCCTCCTCGCCGACGCCGGGGAACGCGACAGGACTGAATGGTGCGGCGTGGTTGGTCGCCAGCACGGCCACCGTCGAGGCGACGTGATGCGCATTGTCGTAGACGACCTTCGCGATCGCCTCCCCTCCTATTGCCGCGCCGTGCTGCTCGACGAACGCAGAGACCCCCATGGCGGCGATCTGCTGGGCGGAGTGAATCCCTGCGTCCAGCAAGGGTCCGGCCACCGCATCGCGATCGAAACGCGGTGCGACCATGAACAAGCGTTGCGCCTGGGACAGCTCGAGGAGCAGCGCCTCTTGATCCTGTGGGCTGAGGCCTGCCGCCGGGTGGTCGGCCAGGTAGCTACGCGCATTGGTTCGGCGAAAGTCGAGTTCGGGGTGTTCGGCGACATAGGACGCCGCGAGGCCCCAACGCCCGGTCTGCGCCGTCCGGTCGATCAACGCCGCCGTCGGAAACGCCTCCTCGACCGCGCGAGCGAGCCCCACCGCATACAGCGACTCCCGCTGTGCGTCATCGTGGCCCGGGTATTCGGCCGGGGCCCCCGCCCCCGCGGTGCCGCTGACCAGTTGTTGCCACTGGGTCGTCGTCCAACCGGCCAGATCGCGGGCGGATGCGATCTCCCCGGCCTGCCGCCGCTGCTCGAGCGCGACCACCAAGGGCAGGTGACCATGCGTCAATGCGCCGGTCGCCAACGAGAACCGAGTTCGCGCGACATCTTCGGCGGAATGGGTAGAGGAGAACGTCTGCCAAAACTCCTCGACGGTGCCCGTGCGCCCCACGTACTCGGCGACGAAGGTCCCGCGGATGTCGGCGGGTAGACCCGTGGCGGCGAGCAGCTGGCCCAGCGGCGCGTCGTCGGAATCTTCGCCCGCCCGCGCCGCCATGGTGCTCGACACCATCGCCACGACGCCGTCGAGATCGGTCCAGGCGGGGACCAGCTCCTGACTGGCTGCGCCCGCCAATGCCTGCCGGAGCACCCCGCTCGGAAGAGCGCCAACGACAGCCACGCTCGTCGTCAATCCCCGACGTTCGAGCGCATACAGTGCTGCCGCGGGAAGCTCCGAGCCTTCCGCCAACCGGCCAGCCCGGACGTACGCCGTCGCCTCATCCAGCGGCAGCCCGGTCTCGCACGCGATCAGCTCGATGTCGTCGTCGGTCAGCTCGGTGAAAGCAACGCCCTGTCGTCGTGCCTCGATCAACGCACCGACGCGCTCGAACTCGGTCGCCAGCGGTGTCGTGCGAGGAAGCTCGAGCTCCAGCTCGACGAACGAGGGGGCCGGGCACATTCTCGCCGTCCGCATCTGCTCGACCAGCTCGCCCGTGCCCGGGTCATGGAGTGTGCGCACGACGATGGCCAAGGCCTGTGCCCCCTCGCCCACGTGCTCGGCCGCGTCGTACCGCATTCGGAACGAGCCGTCGGCCCCGCTGTGCGTAGCCGCGATGACCGACTCGTCCCGAAGCCTCTGATGCAACACCTCCACTGTATGACCGGCGACCGGTCGACCGGTGGAATCCCGAACGAGGCCGGCAACCTGGTAACGGCCGCGATGGATCGCGATCATCTCGCCCGATGGATTGATCGGAAACGCGATGTCGTAGCCATCGGCCAGTCCATCGAGGCTCACCGCCAGATCCAGACGTCCCACGACCGCGCGGTGCGAATACGCGATGAGGGCGATCGAACGGCTCCGGGAGGCCATCGGCCGCGACCGCGCGCCCTGTTCTGGGTCGAAGCCGGATCGAAACCAGCCGAGCACGACCTGGGCGTTCAGCTCGAGTGAAAACGCCCCGTCGGCATCAGTACTCGCCGACACGAGCACGGCCGGAATCGGCTGCGAAGGGCCCACGGTGTCCGTGGCGACCACTCGGATGCCGGCCGCGGGCTCGCCCTCCGAGTCGAAGACGGTGCCATTGATCAAGAACGTGGTGGAAGTGGATGCGGTCGCCATAGGGGGCTTTGCTGTCTCTTTGGGGGCAATGGACGGAGGCCAGTGTGGCCGCAGGCCGGGTGAACCTCGCGCGGCCTATCGGCGAGGATGCAACGGTTCGCTCTCGCGCCTATTGTGACCAGCCCGCGAGCGGCCCGCTCACAGCCCACGAGGGGCGAACGACACGAGCACATCACCTGCCCCGCGTTCACGATATCGGGGACTTGCCCCGGAGTATGCGGCCACCAACCATAGGTGACCACCGAAATCCTCACGCCTGGGGACGAACTCGAATGTGTGTGCGCGACGTCATCGGCCGGCAACGAATTGCCACATTCTTCGAAAGAAAACGCGTCGCCGAGTCACTACCAACTCTATGGCCAACTCGCGCCGTGCAAGCGGCCGGCCGGTACGTCCGGTACTCGTGGTAGAGGCGCCTCCGCAAACAGACACTCCGATCACGAACCCCGGGGTGATGTTCGATGCCGCCAACACAGTCCGGCATGCCAACGACTACCGTGAGGCCGCAGATATCCTGGGCCTGGTCGAGCTCCGGATGTGGAAACCGACCGCCCGCGGTCGCGGCCTGTTGGGCACTGAGGCACACGGTGGAGAAGAACGGGCGGTGCTCCGGGGTGCCTTTGCCGATGCCGTGGACGTTGGAGCGTTGCGCAACGCGATCCTCGCTGAGCACGAGCCCGACCCCACGGTCGCCCGCGAAGCCATCGCACGGATCGAGCCCCTCGGCTTCGCCCGCGGTCGACCCCCCACTGCTAGACTCTCACGGATGCCAGCGGATCTCCGACTCGTCGCGACCGACCTCGACGGCGCCGATCGGGTCACAGCCGGGGACGTGGCCGCCCAGTCCCCAGAGGGTCGATTCCGTGCCGTTGGGGCGCTGCGGCAGGCATGCAAGGCGCTGCATGGACGACGCTCTCAACGGCGACTGGCGCGAGTTCTTGTCGTTGATGCTCTCGAGGCGCATCAAGTTCTTGCTCCTCAGCGGTCACGCGGTCTCGGTTCACGCACGCCCTCGGTTGACTGAGGATCTCGACGTCTTCGTCGACGCCTCTGCCGTCATCGCCAAGCGTCTGCGCCGCGTGCTCGTCGACTTCGGTTTCGGTGAAGACGCTCAGCCAGCGGAGGAACTGGCCCGGATTGTTGGGTGTGACTGGGTCGCAACGGCTCACCGTAGACGTGCTCCGGCCCTCTGCACCCCACCTCGCCATGCATGCCGCCGCCCAGCCTCCCGGCTGACGAACCACGTCCTCGGTCCTCCGCATACTCAAACACCCAATCCTGCCGCGCCTTCCGGCTCCTCGACAACAGCAAGATCTATCTCCATGCGGTCATCGACAACTTCTCGCGCAAGATCCTGGCATGGGACCTACAGGAACGAGTCATGGGCCGAACGACCACCGCGGTCCACGAACGGGCCGCCAGATTCCTTGGTGATGGTGTCGTATCGTTGATGACTGATTCCGGGA
>JAHZJA010000612.1 GCA_022601155.1 Deltaproteobacteria bacterium
CACAGCGTCAAACACAGCATCAACGAGGGAGGCAGCCCCGGCAACCCCCGCGCACCATCGCAATGCCTTTGCCGACACGACCCGCGACTATCGAACAGTCGTTGGCAACGAGTGTCCCGGCAATTCTTGCAGCACGGTCATCCCCCACTACTCCAACCCTGACGTCGACCACTACAGCCTCCCCGGCTACGCCTCGGTGGTGACCGGTGACGCGGCGACAGCCGATGCCGCACGTGCATTCGAAGACACCGACACCGTCGTCGCCGGTTGGCGAACCACGGGAAGTGCCCCGCCGACGCCAAGCCTCGATACGTCTTGCGTTGGGCCGGGACCTCCATTTTCCCCCACCGTGACCTGGTACGTCCACGCGAACGAGGGCCTGGGCGCGGCGACCTACAAGTGGTGGCAGCTCGTCGGCTCCGGCTGGCCTCCGATGTACTTCCTCAGCACCGAGACCAGCACGAAGACCAAGTCGTTCACGGTGAGCGCGGGCATCACCTACCGGGTGCAGGCGTGCAACGCGTGGGGCTGCAGCTCGATGTCGAGCTCGGTCTATCTTCCCGGCCAGTGCCCCTCTTGAGCGGGGCTCGGGGGTCCGCGATGCATCAGCGCCAACGCCATCGTCGTGATCGACGCTCACGCGTCGGCGGGTGAGTCACCCGAAGCCGTCGCGCTCGCCCCCGGGCTCGCCTGCGTCGGATACCCCACCGCCCTGCGCACCAGCGTGACCACCACGCCCGCCGGGGAGACCGCGACGAACTGCTCGGGGGCAAAGGCTCCACGCTCCAGCCAGTACCGAACGCGGCTCGCAGCCGCGTCGCACAGTCGCTGTCGCCGCGACCACGGGCGCAGCAGCTCGCGCAGGCTCCGTCGCCCCGGCCACGCCAGATCGATCACCATGCCGCCGGGTCGAAGCCCGCGCCAGTGGACATCATCGAGGCTCGGTGCCGCCTGCCCCAGCGGCGCGACCACGACCAACACCTCGAGCGAGCCAGGCGTCAGCTCTGGGTCGGCTGACGCCACCCCGTTGCGCTCCAGCAACCGCCGCAGCCCCCGCGGCGGACGCCAGCGCGGTTGCGCCGGGCCCAGCCAGGACGCCACTGCGCGCCCCTCCCACAGCGGGGGCAGCCAGCGCCGCAACGATGGACAGGGGGTGTGATCCTCGAAACTGGCCACCGCGTGGCAAGGCTACCGCAGCTGCTTGTCGGCTCCTATGCTCGGCGCATGGCCTTCGCCCTGCACTGGCTGGACACACCCGTCCCCGCAACATGGCCCGCGAAGGCACTGCGGCTGTCGCAGCTGTCTGCCGCCGGGTTGCCCGTGCCCGCGGGGCTGGTCACCGTGGCCGAACCCGCCGTGCTCGACGACCCCGCCGTCCGCGAGGCGATCACGGGACTGCTCGCACGGGGCCCGGTCGTCGTTCGCAGCGCCCTGCACGGAGAAGACGACCAGGAGGGCAGCGCAGCCGGCCTGGGTCGGTCCACCCTCGACTGCCACGACCTCGCCGCGGTTGGTGATGCACTCGAACAGCTGGTGGCGCAGCGCGAGGACCCGTGGCTGCAGGCCTATCGAGAGGATGCCGATGGCTCCGCAGTGGATGCGGTCATCGTGCAGCAGCAGATCGAACGGGAGGCGCTGCTGGTCTTGGCCACCCCTCCCGGAGGATTGACCGAGGTCGAGGTACACACGGCCGAGGGTGAGGCGCTCGCCCACGGTGTCAGCCCTGCGTTCGCGGGCGCCCTGTCGACGTGGGAACACCCGGCCCGAGCCGAGGTACAGGCGCTGGTAGACCGCGCCGTGCAAGCGCTACCCCCCGCCGAGCATGGGCACGATCTGGAGGTCGTCGTCGATCGCGACCACCACCCGCACTTGGTCCAGGCGCGTCCGCTGGTCGCCCCCCTCCACCCCGGGTGGCCCGCGTTCCTCGACGCGGTGATCGCAGGCCAGCAGCTCGGCAGTCTGCGCGGCGTCCTCACCCTCGATGCCGAACACAACCCGGCCCCGCTCTCGCCCGCCCATGCATGGTTGATGGGCTGGCTGGCAAGCCAACGCCCTGCCGCGGGCGAGCCGACCGTGCTCGCAGGGTGGCTGTACGTGCGGACCCTCCCCCGCGACTTGGCCCGTGGCCGCGCGGGCTCCCCGTCCACCACCACGCCGACCGCGGCCACCGTGGTCGCGCAGCTACACGGCACCACGTTGCCGCAGGCACGTGCTCGGCTGGAGCAGGTCCAGCGGTCGCTCGACGACGCGACGGCATCGGCGATCGCCGACGTCCGCACGCGTGCCGAGGAGGCCTTCCTCTCGATGATCGACACCTACGTGGGTGTGCTCGTGCCCGCGCGTACCCGTGCCCGCCGTGCCCTGGCGGTGCTGGTCGCCGACCCCTCGCAGCCGCTGTCCACCCGCGGGCGCGAGGCCTACCTCGATGTCCTGCCCGCCACGTGGGACATCGCGAGCAAGAGCCTCGCCGAGCTGGGTGCGGCGCCCGGGGTGTCGGCCGGCGCCATCGATCCGCTTCCCCGCGACGAGGCGACCGCCGCAACGTTGCTCGGGGAGTGGGACGACCACCTGTTCGCACTGGGCCTTGCCCCGCTGCGAGCGTGGTTCCTCGCGGCCGGACGATCGCTCGGACTCGGCGATGAGGTCTTCATGCTCACCGCTCCCGAGGTCGATCGAGCGCTGCGCCACGGCTCCGCAACAATCGGAGCGCGCATCGCCAGCCGCCGCGAGACCCTCGCGGCCCAGTCGACTCTGCGCCCACCCCTTCGAATCGTGGAAGGTCGCCCGGTCTCGTTCGGTCGCCGTGCCCGACTGCGAGGGATCCCGCTGGGCGAGACGTTCACCGGTCCCCTCGCCCCGCGGGCCGACCTCGCGGCCTTGCTCGCCGACCCGCCCGAACCGGACACCATCGTCGTGCTTCCCTCGCTCACCGCCCCCGCGGCGGTGGCTCTGCGTCAGCTTGGTATCCGCGCGGTGTGTTGCGAGCATGGCGGAGCGCTCAGCCATGCCGCGCTGATGGTCCGCGAGCTCGGACTGTCGGCACTCGTTGGGTGTCGTGGCTGCACCGAGCTGCCCGCGGGTCTACGCGCACGCCTCGACACCACCGCCGGACGGCTGCTGCTCGATCCGAGCGAGGCAACCGTGCCCGAGTCCTCGGGCACGCCACCGCGGGCCAACCTCGGCGATCACCGCGACTAGATCACGTCTTCGGCGAGACTGGGATCGGGCTGCGGACTCTGCTTGGCAGTGCCACCCCCCACGCCGGGTGACTTGGCTTCGCCACGCTGGGCAGGCACCGGACCGGTGCGCTGCCCGTTGACCCGTAACCTGAGATCCTTGCCGACCTTGAAGAACGGCAGACGCTTGGGCGCGACGTGGACGGGATCCCCAGTGCGAGGGTTCCGCCCCTCGTACGCCTTGTATTGGCGCACGGTGAAGCTGCCAAACCCCCGGATCTCTATACCTTCGCTCCGCTGGAGTGCCTCGACCATCGATTCGAAGATGGTGTTGATCACCAGCTCCGCGCGTCCCTTGGTGAGGTTGGCTTCCTGCGCAACGACCTCGATGAGCTCGGATTTCGTCACAGCTGACCTCGAGCGTCAGTGCTCGCAGGCCGGCATGGTAGGGCCAAAAACGTATTGATTTCAAGGCAAACCCGCATCGACCCCTCGTGGGCGCGCAAAGGGCCCCGCCGGACCGCAAAACGCCCCCCTCGGCCTCACTTGGGCGGGAGTACAGGCAGGGACGGCAGCACAGCCTGGGGACGCTCGTACTGCGGGAAGAACTGCAGACGATGGCAATTGTGCCGCGCGTAGAAGTCCACCACGTCGGCCCAGCTCGCGGTACCGACCTCGATATAGGCCGACAGCGCCTTGGCATCGAGCCCTGCGCAGCTTGCGACGGAGATCAGCGGTTTGTGAGCAGCCGCCGTGGTGGCATCCATGCCCAGGGCCAGGGGTGAGACCTGGCTCAGATAATGGTGCCCGAGATCGGTGATCTCCAGGACCTCGAGAGCCTCGATCCGAACTTTGTCGCGACCGGCACACACGACGATCTCCGCGGACTCGCCCGGCCGTAGCGTGATCGCGTTGTGCTCCCGCGCCCCTCGGACCTCGCACTTGCCCTTGTCCCCCCGCACCCTCAACCGGTAGGCGATGGGAACGGCGGAGATGTTCTCCGCCCTCGCGATGACGTGCACGGAGCTGATCTTGGCGCCGCGATGCATGTAGTTGACGCGATCGAGGCGGACCTCGATGGCCAGGTGCGCCGACGTCCAGCGCCGCCCCGGCGCCAGTGTGATGGGCTGCTCCACTTCCACGAAGTGAGGGTTGGGCTGGGAGAGATCCGTGACGGCGATGGGGGTGATCCCAAACTGTTCGATGTCCCGGTCCAGCTGCGCTGCGAACTCGCGGGGGTTGTACTCGAGAGGAAGGAGCGCCTCCTCATCGTCGGGCTCCTCGGCCAGCTCGGTGCTCGCGACCCCATCCCGAATGTCGACGACCCGCTGCTCCGCGTCGCGACGAGCCTTGCCGGATAGATAGACTCCGGCCAGCAGCGTCACCGCGAGCACGACCCCGGCGAAGATGCGCAACGAGGTGCTGGTCACCGCGGACACCATGCCGGGAGGCACCGACCCCACGCAAGCGCAGTCAGTCGGGTGACCCGTTCGGATCATCGACCGCGAACAAGGCACGATCGAGCTCCGCACGATCGAGACCGGCGCGGTGGCCGAGACACAGGTGAGCCAGTGCCGCGCCGACGCGGGTCCGCCCCCAGCCGATCACGAGCTCGACGGCCGGCCACTTCGCCCGGCGCCGGGGATCGTTCATCGTGAGGTTGCGCAACATTTTGGGAATGTCGTTGCGGAGCCCGGGTGGCGCAATCGCGCGCCACCGAAGGACATCGGCGTGCAGCGCGTGGAGTTCGGCCCATAGGCACACAGCCGCGTGACCCTCCGTTCGCCACGCATCGTAGGACCGCTCGCGCTCGCGTGCCCGGGCCGCCACCGCCACCTGCCGAGCGCGATACACCGCAGGATGGGTCCTTTGACACTCTCGCAGCGATCCGGGCCATCGACGCGCGGCTTCGCGAAGCGCTGAGATCGAGGTGGGTGGGGGTGCATCCAGCACCGCTGCCCCCAGCCAGGCGTACTTCTCCGCGAGGTCCGCGGTCACCCCGCGAAGCAGCGCCGTGCTCCAAAAACCGGTCACAAGCCTGTCGTCCCCCCGCATCGGTCGGTCGTCTTCGCGCCTTCGACGTGGGTTTCGCGATCCCCGCGAGGTTCCCGGCGCGCGGATTATGAGGTTAACTCGAAGGGCACTCGGAATTTCATCCCGAAAGGTTGTCCTACAAGGTGCACACGCCGCCACCCGAGACGGACTACATGCAAAGCGCCGACAATCTTGCGATCGCTCACGCGCCACCGGGCTCTCCGGCGGCCACGCAAGAAGCCTCGACGTATCTGTCCCGAGAGGAACGGGATCTGCTCACCCGTGCACAGGCCGGGCAGCACCGTGCACTCCGACAGTTCTACGGAACCTTCTCGAGTCAGGTGCGAGCGCATCTGTTTCGGCTGCTCGGACCGGACTGCGAGATCGACGACCTCACCCAGATCGTCTTCGCCCGGGCCTTCAACGCCCTGTCCTCATTCCAGGGCAACTCGACGCTGAGCACGTGGCTGTATCGCATCACGGCGAACACCACTCACAACCTGCTGCGTCAACGTTTCCGCCGCGATCGCGTCAAGACCGCACTGAGCTGGTTCAACGCCGGCCGGAGCACCTCGGTTCAGTCGAGCCGAGTCGAAGCTCGAGACGAGGCACACCGCATCTTGCAGTTGCTCCGTCCGGATCTGCGCGAGGTGTTCATCCTCTATCACTACGAGGGGCTCACGCTCCAAGAGATCAGCAACATTCTCGGAAAGCCCGTGTCGACGGTTGGGGATCGTTTGACACGTGCACGCAAGAAGCTCCGGGAACTGGTTTCCGCTGCTTAGGCCTGGGGTCCGTCATCATGACTGCCGACATCAACCCAACGCGTTATAGCTGCCACGAGTGCCGTGAGGATGCGGAGCTCGTGATGAGCGACCGAGCCACGGGGGCTGTGCGGGACCTGTACCAGTGCCACCTTCGGGAGTGCCGGGACTGCCGCAAGATGCACCGTCTGCTCTACGCCCTCTACGAAGGGCCGGCGGTACCACCACCGCCCGCTGGCGTCGACGAAGAACGAGAGTTCCACGCCGCCCTGCGCCGTCTCAACGAGGAGCGGCCCGCGCCCTGGTATCACAAGTGGTCGTTGCGAGCGGGCGTCACCGCACTGGCGGGTGCCGCCACTGCGCTGGCCCTTCACCTGGTGACCCCTGCCTCGTTCGGAACGGTCGGCGAGACCCTCGCCGTTGCCGAGCAATCCAGTGCCACCGAACGCAGCGCAACCAATGCGGAGTTGGCCGCTCAAGGCGGCATGGAGCATCCCGCCCAGAGCTACGGCCGAGTCCTCGGAGGCCACGCCGACGTCGTCACGGGACAGCCCCAGTCGCCTTCCAACACCACCGATACCTTCCCGGTCGGGACCCGCTTCCAGGTCGATGCCGCCGAAGCGCTCCAGGTGGGGATGGTCGGCAAGATCGTCGCCAACTTCACCCGTGGCGCCGATGTCGAGTGGAGTCTGTCGACACCGAGCTTGCTCGAGCTGAAGGTGCATCGAGGCATCGCAGCCGTTCGCTACGATCGCCGCCCCTCCGACCCCATCCTGCACGTCCGCACCTCCGATGCCGTCGTACGGGTCATTGGCACCGTCTTTACCGTAGAGGTGGACGACAGCGGCGAGACCATCGTCTCGGTGCTGCGCGGCCAGGTCGAAGTCGTCGATCCCGAGACCATGGCGCTCAAAGGCGAGGTCGAGTCGGGTGACCGCTACGAGGTCTCTCCCGCCAGTCACGGGACCCTCGGACGCATCGAGGTCGAGGCCGCGATGCCGCTGTCCAACGAGACCGACGGCGAGTCGGGCGACTTCGCCAACACCATGGCTCTCGCCGATGGTTTCATTCCCAGCAGCTGGAATGTCCCCGGCCTGCCCGATGACCCGAAGCAGCGCACGCTCATGCACGTGCCCGCCCCGTCGGCCGAGGCCACGACCTTCGAGGTTCCCGTCGTCCGACGCCGGTCGCCGAAGAACCGCGGGAATGCAGTCTACGAGGGAGATACCTCCCCGATGGTGGTCGACGACGAAGCCGGCGATCTCATCGACCGGTTGATGCAGGACGTCAAGGAGACGCGAGGCCGCGAGCTCCAGGCCTCGCTCGACCAGTGCCGCACCCTGTACTACTCGCGCAACCGGTACCGAGCCGCGCGCTGCCTGTCGACCTTCATCACCACCTACGGAGACGAGCCCGCCGCAGTGGAAGGGCATCTGTTGGTCGGTATGCTGCGGATGGACTTCGCCCTCGACTACCGTGCCGCCGACCGGGCCTTCGAGGAGTTCCTCCGCCGAGCCCCGCGTAGCCATCCCAGCGCTGAGCTGGCCATGTTCCGGCTGTGGCTGTCGGCCACCGAGGACGGCCGAATCACCGAGGCCCTCCGACGCGGTCGCCGCTACCTCAAGCGCTTCCCCAACGGCAAGTACGTCGGCAAGCTGCTCCAGCGCTTCGACGAGCTCAAGTCGGATCTGTAGAGGGCTTGCCGCCCAGACACCCGACCAACACGAGGGTCGCGACCACGGTCGCGGCCCTTTGTTCGTTGCGGGCTCCGGCCGGATTCGTTCGTGCGGTTCGCGGCGCATGTGTTCGTTCAGCTCGCGGCGCACCTGTTCGTTCGGATCCCGTTGGGCTCCTTCGTGCGGCTCCTTCCGCACGTGTTCGTTCGACGCCTTCTGGACGCCTTGTGCCCTTGTCCGACTCCCTCGGCTCCTATCGGGCTCCTTCGGTTCCCGTCCAACCTGCTCCTTGCGCTCCTACCGGACTGCTGTGTGCTCCTGTCGAGCCTGTTCGTTCGACGCCTGCGGCTCCCGTCGGACGCCTGCGGCTCCCGCCGGACTCCTGCGGCTCCCGCCGAACCGTGCCGTTGCGCTCCTACCGGACTGCTGTGTGCTCCTGTCGAGCCTGTTCGTTCGACGCCTTCGGCTCCCGTCGGACGCCTGCGGCTCCCGCCGAACCGGGCCGTTGCGCTCCTACCGGACTCCTTCGGCTCCTCTCGAGCCTGTTCGTTCGACTCCTGCGGCTCCCGTCGGACGCCTGCGGCTCCCGTCGAACCTGGCCGTTGGCTCCTACCGAACTCCTTCGGCTCCGACCGGATCGAAGGAATTCGGTCCTCGCCTGTGTTTTGCGCGAGGTATGGCTGGCAACCTCTCCATCACACGCCCCCCCGTCCCCATCACGCAAGTCACAGGCACCCCCATCGGGGTCTGCCTCCACGTGGAGCGCCCGCATGCAACCCGACCGGTGGAGAGCGATGGTGACCGTGGTTGAGCAGGCCGTCACAGGGCCGCACGTGAGCAGGGACTCAGGGGTTGATGATGTACGTTCGCCGATGACGATGCGCCGGATCGGCATTGCAGTCGCCGTTTTCGTCTTCGCCTGTGGTCCAGCGATGGAGCACCACAACACAGCGGTGCCGTCGGGCTCGGACGCATCGGACTCGGACGCATCGCGCCCAGTCGAGTCATCGACCCGACAACTGGAGCACGCGCCCCCTGCCTCCAGTGCCGACTTGCCTGCGCTCTCCGAGGTCCCCGCACAGAACGAAGCCCCAACGAGCCCGTCTGTCGCTCCCGACTACACGGCACTGCCCCCTCCCCCTGAAGAGTCGAGCCCCCCTTTGGACTCCAGCCGCGATTCCTGGGCGGCGGAGGTCATGCAGGCGTTTGAGGAGATCCAGATCGATCCGTCCATCGATGGAGAGCTTCGTTTTCGAATGACCGTGTGCAAGGACGGTCGGGCGAAGTTTCATGTGGAGGACGACTCGAACATCACCTCGGCGGGGCGTCAGGCAGTCTTGCGAGCATTGAACACGGTGACGATTCCGCCTCCCTCTGCGCCGATCCGGGAACACATGCCAGCGGAGTGCAGCAAGGTGAACTTCGTGTTCACGTGGAGCCCACGGGGTATCCGCTGAGGCATCCTCGATCGCATCTTGGTGGATGCCCACGGAGTATTCGCGGAGGCGTCTTCGATGGCATCTTGGTGGAACTCGACGGACACGTGGAGCCCGACGGACGCAGAAAACGTGGGTCGGTTGGGGGCCGAGCTCGACGACTCGTGGAAAGACCTGCAGACCCCCGGCCCGCCGCAGGAGTCCACCGGGAACCGAGCTCCGCCCAACAATGACGAAAGGCCGCCTCCCCGAAGGGAAGCGGCCTCGTCAGGTACCGAGCCAAGGGACCCGAAGGCCCCTGGCCGGGGATTCCTAGTACTGGCCGGGGTACTGACCCGGCTGGGCCTGGGGCTGGAACGCGGGCTGGCCGGGCATCTGCCCTGGCATCATGCCCGGCATCCCACCACCCGGTGGCATCGCCCCGGGCATCGGACCGGCGTTACCCAGCTCGTTGAACTCCAGGTTGTTGTACTGGAACTTCCACAGGTTCACCATGAACCATGGGTAGTAGATGTACAGCGTGATCACCGTGAGCAGGAAGCCCACCAGCAGCGTGACGAAGAACTCACCGCCCGTGCCGTGGAACTGCCCGCCGAACACACGGCCCTGGTAGTGGACCCGGGTGTTCTCGGCGATGAACTTCAAGATCTTCACCTGGAACCAGGGGAAGTAGATGTACAGCGTGATCACCGTGAGCAGGGCGCCGACCAAGAAGGTGACGAACAGCTCGCCACCCTGCCCTTCGAAGTCGAAGTTGCCGACCCGTTGCTCGTTCTCGAGAATCGCCGTACGCGAGTAGATGGCCTTGTTCAGCTTGCAGATGAACCAGGGCATGTAGATGTACAGCGTGATGACGGTGAGCAGCATGCCCACCAAGAACGTCACGAACAGCTCACCACCGGTGCCCTCGAACTCGAGCCGGAACCGGGTCCCGTCGGGCGCGACCGCCTGCGTATTGGCGCAGAAGAACTTGATCAGCTTGACCAGGAACCACGGCAAGTAGATGTACAGCGTGATCAAGGTGAGGAAGCCGTGCAGCAACAGGATGACGAGCAACTCGCCACCCTGGCCGGTGAACTCCAACCGGAGCTCGCCGCGCCGCGTGGGTCCCAGCGTGGTGTTGTCGGTGAAATACCGCGCCACCTTGCACATGAACCAGGGCATGTAGATGTACAGCGTGATGATGCTGAGCAACATGCCGACCAAGAAGGTCACGAACAGCTCGCCACCGGAGCCCTGAAAGTTGGGACGGACGGCGCCCGAGGTCGCGCCCATCGCCATCGGGGCAGCGGGGCCTCCCGCCGGGGCCAAGCCACCGGGGGCACCTGGGCCACCGAAGCCGCCCGGTCCTCCTGGCGGAGGGCCTCCGAATCCACCGGGTGCTCCAGGTCCTCCTGGCGGAGGTCCACCGAAGCCGCCTGGCCCGCCTGGGGGCGGTCCTCCTGGCGGAGGTCCGCCGAAGCCACCTGGCGGGGGTCCACCGGGTGCACCCGGGCCGCCCATCGCTCCTGGCGGAGGTGCACCAAAACCGCCTGGCGCACCGGGACCACCCGGCGCTCCCGGGGGAGGCGCTCCAAAACCAGCGGGTGCTGCCGGGGGAGGCGCACCGTAGCCACCGGGTGCTCCGGGACCGCCCGGCGCTCCGGGAGGGGGGCCACCCATTCCCATGCCACCAGGTGCCGGCGCGCCGCTGGGAGCTCCGGGGTACCCACCGGGTGCCGCCGCCCCTGGGGCGGGGGGATAGCCGGCGGGCGCAGCTCCAGGCGCGGGCGGGTATCCACCACCCATCGCGGCACCGCCGGCGGGTTGCCCGACCGGGGGGTAGCCGCTCGCGGGTGCGGCGGGCATCGGAGCTGGCGATGCAGGCGGAGGAGAGACCGGTGGAGCCGCGGGCTGCTGCCAACCGGGGGCACCCCCAGCGGGCGGTGCTCCCGGGCCACCTGGCGTGGGCCCACCCATCGCCATCATCGTCTTCGCCTGCTGCTGCTGTGCCCCTTGGACCGACATCACCTGCAGCGTGGTCTGGCCACACTGGAACCACTGACCCGGCTCGAGCTGGAAATCAGTGAGACGCTGACCGTTGAACCAGGTCCCGTTGGTGCTGCCGACGTCGCGTACCTGGACGGCACCATTCTGAAAATGGATCTCCGCATGACGACCAGAGGTCTGCGGATCGTTCAGGACGATGTCACCCGACTCTCGCCCGATCGTCGTCGTCGGCGCGCTGACGTTGCGGGTCTCGGGCGGCCGATTGACGTACTGGATCTTGAGAACGTAGTAGCTGCTCACTCGTGCCTCCGAAAGAGAGGCGCGAGTCTCGCAGCGGAGCCGGCCCTTCGCAAGGGTGATCGCCCATCGCTGGCGATTTTCGGGTGTACCCGTAGGCCCGTCCCCAGGGTTGGCCAACACCTCCCGTCGCGCAGCGAACGCAAGACGCCGACCGGCCAAGGGGACGCAGTAAAGACCAGTCAACGCCAGATCGACGTGCAACCAAGCCGTGACCCGCCCGTCTCCGCCTTGGGCGGTGCGGCGCCGACCGGTCGACCGCACGAAAACCCCCAGCGGACTCGGCGCGAACCGAGCCCGCCATGGGCCGCATTGGATCTCAGGCCGCCTGGTGCATGAGGCTCTCGCCCCACGACGCCCGTAGCTCCTGCACCAGTGCTTCACGTTCCATCGGGTGCTCGCGCAGCCACGCCGTGGCGGCGGCCTTGCCCTGCCCGACCTTGGTCTCGCCGAACGAGAACCAGCTGCCCGCCTTGGTCATGCGACCCATGTCGAGCGCGCCGTCGAGGATCTCGGCGTTGCGATCGATGCCGCGGCCAAAGGCGATGTCGAACTCCGCCTGCTTGAACGGCGGCGAGCACTTGTTCTTGACGACCTTGACCCGGGTGCGGTTGGCCACCGCCTGCTCCCCCTCGCGAACGGTCGAGATGCGGCGAATGTCGAGCCGCACCGACGCGAAGTACTTGAGCGCATTGCCCCCGGTGGTGGTCTCCGGGCTCCCGAACGTCACGCCGATCTTGTGGCGTAGCTGATTGATGAACACGACGGTCGTGCCCGTCTGGTGAGAGACGCCAGCCACCTTGCGCATCGCCTGGCTCATCAGACGGGCCTGCAGACCCAGATGCTGGTCGCCCATGTCGCCCTCGAGCTCCGCCCGCGGGATGAG
>JAHZJA010000613.1 GCA_022601155.1 Deltaproteobacteria bacterium
CATCGTGGTGACCTCGTCGAGCGAGATCTATGGCGACGCCCAGACTCCGGCGATCGACGAGGCCCACCCGCTGGCGCCAACCTCTCCGTATGCCGCGTCCAAGGTCGCCGCCGACCGTCTCGCGCACGCGTATCACTGCACCTACGGGCTCCCGGTCGCGATCATCCGCCCCTTCAATACGTTCGGACCGCGACACCCCTACGACGTGATCCCCAAGTTCATCGCGCGGGCGCTGCGGGGGGAGCCGTTGGTGGTCTACGGAAGCGGCGAACAAAGTCGGGATTTTCAGTACGTCGACGACACGGTGGCGGCGTTGCTCACGATGGGAGACCACCCCGCCGCGATCGGGCAGGCGGTGAACTTCGGAACCGGCGTCGCGACCACCATCGCCACGCTGGCTTCACGGATTGCAGTCCTGTCGGGGACGTCGTCACCGATCGAGTCGGGCCCCGCTCGTGCGGCCGAGGTCTCGCGCTTGTGCTGCAACCCTGGGCTGGCCGCGCGGCTGTTCGGGTGGCGCTCTAAGGTGAGTCTCGACGAGGGACTCATCCTCAACATCGCGTGGGCCCGGGAGCAGCAGGGCTGATGCGATCGAGCGGTCGGGCGGTCATCGTGCTGCTGACCCTCGCCTACGTGGGGCTGGCCGGGGCCGCCGTGGTCGACGACCGGTTTCTTCACGACGAGGGCCTCCTGACACGACTGCTCGCTGCGTTGGTCGGGCGCGAGCCGATGGCCGCGCTGTTCCTGCAAAAAGCCCGGCCCCCACTCGCAGCGCTGTACGCTCCGGTCGCCTCGATGCCACTGTCGGTGTTCTTGTGGGCGCACGTGCTGGTGGCCGCGCTCGCCGTGCCGCTGACGGCCGCGACCGCACGCACGCTGGGGCATCCACGGCCCGAGCTCGCGGCGGCCGTGGTCGCCTTGTCTCCGATGTTCATCGCGGCCGGAGCGTCGGGACTGATGAACTCGGATGCGGTGGTCGGGGTGGCAGCCTTCGCCTGGTGCTGGTCGCGGGGGCGATTGTTGACGGCCGGGATCGTGATGGGGGCGCTGGTCTGGGTTCGGGCCGAGCTGGCCGTGCTCGCGCTGGCCTACGCGGCATGGTCGGCGTGGGACCGCAAACCACGCGCGTGGATCGGGCTGGCGGCGTTTCCCGTGGTGTATGGACTCGCGGGCGCCCTCTACCACGGCGACCTCCTGTGGATGGTGCACTTTCCTCCCGCGCTGTCCCGGCCCATGGAGGACAACCCGTTTTGGGATCATCAGACCGCGGCGTCGATGCCCATGGTCGTGGGCGCCGTGCTGGCGGTGACCCCCGCGGTGGTGTGGCTCGGCCTGTGGCGCGCCCGGGATGCCCACGTCGTCGAGCGCGTGGGACTTGCGGCCGTCGTGGTGCTGGCGGTGGCGCTTGTGGTGCTGCCCCGCTGGCGGGTGTTCAACTTCGATACGTCGCCGCGCTACCTGTTGCCGATCCTTCCGTTCGTGGCGCTGGCGGTGGCCCGCGTGCTGAGCTCGCTCGGCCCCGACGCGGCGACACCGGGTGGATGGCGACGTGGGCTGGGCCTCGGATTGGCCGCAGCGCTCGCGCTGGTCTCCGAGAGGCTGGGCGGTGGCCCGTGGGCACTGATCGCGGTGGCCGTGGCAGCGATGGCGGTGGTTTTGGGCGGGGCAGGGTGGTCGACGGCGTCGCGGCTGGTCGCGGCGGGCCTGGTCGCCGCGGGCCCGCTTGCGTTCGGGAGCGGCGCCCGGCTGGCCCGGCGTCAGCAAGCGGGGGTGCTCGACCAGATGGTGGTTCGGCTCGCCGAGCATCCCGAGTGGGAAGACCGTCCGTTGTTCACCAATGCGCCGCTGCTGTCGGCGTACCTCGAGCGAAGCGGAGGTCTGCCGGGTCGAGACGTACGCTACATGGTTCAAGCCGATCAGCTCTACGAGCTCACGACCCTCAGCAATCCCGCCAATGGCCAGCGAGCTCGGCTGCTGTCCGCCCTGGGCGAGGGCTTCCATGGTCGCCCCGTATTTCCCGATGCGCTGTCGCCCGAGACGATCCCCCCCGATGCGGTATTCGTGCTCACCGAAGATCCTCGGTTGGCCCTGGTGATGCCGCCCGCGCGGTGGTCGAGCGTGCTGCGAGTGGTACACCGAGGGCGAGGCATGACGATTGCGGTGCGGCGCGACGAGGAGTCGGCACGATGACCCTGCGAACGTCCGCGCGCGTGTGGGCTCCGGCTTTGGTGTTGGTGCTGTGTGCCGGGGGCTTGGTGCTGGCGTCGTTGGATCCCGTCGAGCCGAAGACGCAGGTCGAGCCCCTGCCCGCTCCCGTGCTCAGCGAGGCTGGGACCAGCTTGCTGGGCGGTATGCAGGTCGGGGAGCGACTGATGGGGTGGGACGTGGTCGCGCTCGGCGGCCCGCATGAACGCGAGATCCGCATCGAGCTCGAGCGCGATGGCGTGCGGTTTTCGCTGATGGTGATGGTCAAGGGCGCGGTCCCGCAGGCACCTCCCCTCGAGACCGAGCACTACGCGATCTTCTACGGGCACGTGCAGCCGAAGGACGTCAGCCTGCCCAGCGGAACGATTCGTGCGACCACCCATGCACTGGCGCGCCGCATCCGGGCGCACGAGACAGACGTGGTCGTGCCGGGCATGTGACCCGAGCAAGCTGCGGCTGGGTCGATGCTCGTCGCGCGTGGGCAACCCCGCGAGCGCAGACCCGTTCGGTCGAGCCTGCGCCGACGCGATCGCTCAAGCGAGGGGGACCGCGAATGCGCCCGTGGGATGCTGCCGGCGACGCTCTTGGAGCGTGAGCAGCCCGGCGGGAGCAGGTTCCGAAGACAGTGCCTGCGCCAGGGCCATCGCCCCCAGACCTTGGTCTTCGTCGGTGGGACGCAGGCCGTCGTCGACGGCGGTGACCTTGGAGTTGATGACGAACAGGCTCAGGCTCTCGGTGTTCGCGACGCCGGCCGGGCCTTCGGGGTCACGCGCGAGCACGTCGACCTGGTAGCGCTGACCCGTTGCGGTGGCGAGCACCACGGCCACCGCACCAAGGCGCACCGGATGCACGGCGACCACTTGCCATCGACCGATGCGTCGGCCTGGCTCCAGGGATCCGAGGCCTGGTCCGTCGTTCGACCTCTGTGAGGACGAGCGCAGTCCCATGACGACACCACTGAGCGCGATAGCGCCCAAGGGCGCGGCGATGAGCCACTGGCGTCGGCGAAGACCGGCGAAACGATCGGAATGGGCCATACGAGAGACTCTCCGGACTCCATCACGGTATCTGCCGGCTCGCGGCCCGGTCAAGCAACCAGCGATGACCCGTCCGGACCAGCTGTGCGAGGATGGTCTGTATGGATTATGGGGTTTCGATGGAGCGGCTAGCCTGGGTGCACACATGTGGTCTGGCGGCGCTGCTGGGCTTCGGCGCCTGCGCCGATGACAGTGCTCCGGGAACCGGCAGCGAGTCATCGTCGAGCGGAGCGACCGCAGCGGTGCCTCCCACGACCTCTGGGCCGGGTGCCACCGGGGTGATCACGACCGGTGCGACCACGACGACCGGAGCGGCGGACACAACCGCGGGGGTGACCACGACGGGGGCGGCGAGCACGACCGGTGACGCCACGACCGGTGGAGTCACGACCGGTGGAGTCACGACCGGCGGGACCACCATGGGCGTGACGGCGACCGACTCGAGCGGCGGTGGTTCTTCGGACGGCGGACCCGGCTGTGGCAACGGCATCGTCGATCTCGGTGAGCAGTGCGACGGCATGGATCTACAGGGCTTCGACTGCAGGTCGCTGGGGCTCGGTGGTGGCGTGCTGGTGTGCTCGCCCGCCTGTCTGTTCGATCCGGCGATGTGCAATCAGGCCGCCTGCGGCGACGGCAACATCGATCCTGGCGAGCAGTGCGACGGGGCCAACCTGGGTGGGTTCACCTGTGGAGCTCTCGGGCTGGGCGGTGGCGTTCTGTCGTGCGCGGGCAACTGCATCTTCGATACCTCGATGTGCATGGCCGTGGGCAACTGTGGCAACGGAGGGATCGATCCGGGCGAGCAGTGCGACGGCATGGACCTGCAGGGCTTCGACTGCGCTTCGCTCGGACTCGGTGCGGGCGTGCTCGGCTGTGACCCCGTGATGTGCGTGTTCGATACGTCGATGTGCATGGTCGCCGGTGGCACGGGCTTGCCGTGAGCGTCGGCGCGGGGCCTGGACTCGGGTCTGGGCCCCGGGGCATCGTCTCGCGTAGCCGTGCGAACGGTCGCGGGGCCTTGGGCCGTGCCCTGGCACAGACCCCAGCGCTTCAGCGGGCGGACGCGGTGCTGGCCGTCGTGGCCGTGGCGGGGGCTGGATTTCGGCTGAGGTGGCGGAGCTGCCGGAACACGCGGCGGAGCATCGTGCCCCACGATCCGGTTCGATAGGACACACCGTGGCGCTCGCAGATCTCGCGGATCTCGGGCGCGACCTCGCGGAGGCGATTGGGCGGCCACTTGGGAAACAGATGGTGCTCGATCTGGTAGTCGAGCGCGCCGCACAGGATCGACACCAGGTGGGGGACCTCGAAGTTGTTGGCGGCCTGGACCTGCATCGCGTACCACTGCGCGCGCCCACGGGCGCGGGTGCCCGGCTCGTAGGCGGCCGTCGTCTCGCCCACGTGACCGCAGAAGATCGTCGCCGCCGAGTAGACGCTGCGCGTGCACTCGGCCAGCCAGTTGCCCAGCGCGACCTTCCAGAACATGGGCCCCGCCATCAAGGGAAACAGCGCGTACTCCTTGAGGTAGTAGGGAATGGCCTTGCGAAGCCATCTGCGGTGGGTGGCGACGATGGTCTTGGAGCTGCGGTCGTCGATGAAGTCGAAGTCTTCGCGGCGCCGCGTGTACAGGTCGATCATCCCCGAGAAGTGCATCGACATGTTGAAGGTGAACGTGGGCCACACGTACAGTGGATGCCAGGCCTGGTCGGCGTGGTGATCGCGGTAGGGGACCTTGTCGTTGAGGCGGATCGTTCCGTAGGCGCAGTCGGGGTCCTTGCCTGCGATGTTGGTGTACTGGTGGTGTCGAATGTTGTGGCCGCGGCGCCAGGACTCCTCGTCGATGGGGGTCTCCCACCAGTAGCCCTTGCTGCGAAATCCGTCGGCGTCGGGGAGCGAGTCGTAGGCGCCGTGGAGGACCGCGTGACCGATCTCGGAGCTGTGGAGCTGCTTGTGCACCGACAGCGCCAGCACGCCCAGGCTGAAGGTCAGCGGCTCGGGGCTGAAGTGAATGAGGCCGCGGCCCAGGACTTCCATCCCCCGCGAAAACCTGGCCACGCGTCGGATGTGGCGGACGTCGTCCGCGCCGAGCTGGCTCTCCACTCGGCGCCGGATCGCATCGATCTCCGCGCCGAATGCCTCGAGGTCGACCGTGGGGGCCGTTTCGATGGTCTGCATGATGTCATCGTTTGTAATACAATCGATTCGATTGTCAACGATGGTGCTCAAAAATGACCGAAATTCGGGATATAGAGAGCGGTTTTCAGATTTTGTATTACAGTCGATTCGACATGGGATCAGACCTGCGAAAAATGCGCAAAGAGGAGCGCGCTCGGTCCAAGCAGCTGCGCAAGGACCGGTTGGTCCAGACTCGGGTGGACCGTCGCCTCCAAAAGATCCTCGTCGACAAGGCTCGGCAGCAACGGATGTCGGTGTCGAACCTCGTGCGCAACATCCTCGAGGATGCGTTCGGGCTCGCGCCTCCGCAGGAGGAGCCCGCGTCGAGCGAGGAACCACAGGCCCTGGCCGAGCCCCAGCTCGAGCACATCTACGCGTGGAACGCGGTGAAGCTCGGCAAGGCCGTCGACTGCTCCCGCTGTGGGAACTCGATGGAGGCAGGGGAGGCCGCGATGATCGGGCTCAGCGAGGATCCCGAAGCAGACCGCGCGTGGCTGTGCACCGAGTGCAGCGACGAGATGTGATGGGGGCCGGCCGCGGCGGTCGAGATCGCGTGGGCCGGCCGTATGGAGGGTGGATTTCAGGCGACGAGCGGAGCGAGCCGCCGCAGCCGGGTTTCGAGGTGGCCGATCACGCCGTGGCCGATGGTCATGGGGACCACGCACAGCAGCGCCCACACGAACGTGTAGCTGGCGACCTGCATGCCCATCGTCACGGCCAGGGGCCATTGGTCGACCGGTACCGTGCGCAGCGCGGCGCTGAGCTCCAGCCAACCCATCGCGGACCCGAGCAGCCCGGTGAACAGGATGGCCAGGATCAGGGCAGGGGACAGGACGTCCCGGTGGGGAAACCGTGGTCCTCGTTGGTTGGGATCGTGGAAGCTGCGGTGGATCGCGCCCAAGCGACGGACCATCACGGTGGCGACGATCCCCGACAGCAAGGTGATGACGTGCATGAACACTCCGCCATCCTGGTAGAAGGTTGTGAAACTCATCGACGGACTCCTTGGGGCGGTAGGCAGCAAGTGGCCGCGCATGCGCCCTGACTGTTGGTTGGTGGCGCAACAGCCTCGACCGGTTTCTTGGTTCACGTGGGGCGTTCGGGTGTCACATCCGGACGCAGCGGGGTCGCGAGCTGGCTCGATCGCCGAAGTGGCGAGGGTGTCGACAGTCGCTGCGCACCCGATCGCGTGGAGTCGGGATGAGCCGGTCGAGAGCGCCGAATCGGCGAGGGTCGGCAGCCGCGGGCGCCCGATCGTGTGGGTTCGGGACGGCCTGGCGCGCGGACGTAGCGAGGGCCGGCAGCCGAGGGCGCCCGATCGTGTGGAGGCGGGATGGCCCGGAGCGCGGGCGCCGAAGTGGTGAGGGTCGAGGCAGCCGAGCGCGCCGTGGGGGCGGGATCACCCGGCTCGAGAGCGCGGAAGTAGCGAGGGGGTCGGCAGCCGCTGCGCGCCCGATGGACAGCGACAACCAGCGGAGCATCTCGGCTCTACGCCCACCATGACGTCCTTCCGAAATGACCCGCATCGTTCTCGATGCGTCACTGAGCTGCTCGATGAGGGGGTTGGCGCCCGATACCAGCGGCCGTCGCGATTGGGTGGGCGCGGGGTGCATCCGATCGGTGGGGTCGGGGACTACCAGCGCGTGAGCACGTGGGCTGCCATTGCGTTGCTCTCGACCGTCGTCTCGTCGACATCGGCCGAGCGGTCATCGACCGAGCCGCCATCGGCCGAGCGGAGATCGCCATCGGCCGCGCCACTGTCGGCCGAGCGGGCATCGCCATCAGGCGAGCGGACATCGGCCGAGTCGTCATCGGCGACGTCGGTGTCACCGCCTTCTGCGGCAGACGGTGGTGCGATCGATGCCGTTGAGGCGCCCAACCTCCAGCCGAACGGCGACGTCGAGCGTGCGACCGACTCGGCTACCGTGGAGGGAACCGAGCGTGGGTCCGAACCCGCGGCCGAGCTGCGAGCCGATGCTGGGCTCGGGTCCCGGCGGCGAGGACCGGTCGAAGCCCGACACGTCCCCCCAGTCCCACGCCGTCTGATGATCGCAGCGGGGGGGGCTGGGGGGAATGTCGGTCGCGTTGGCCTACTTGGTTGGGGGAACGTTGGTTGCGAGTCACCGCTGCTCGGTCCGCGAAATACGGCCGCTGGATGACGATGACTTTGGTGACGGTGGATTGTCGTTTGGTTGCTATCCGGCTGGGCTCATTGCAGGGTCGGTCCTATCGGGGGGCGGCAGTGTGGCTGCGGTCGTGTTGTCCTCGTTGGCGGGTCACCGCTGGGCCGAGCACGATCTGGCGCGAGGCGTTCGGCTGCCCCGCAAGCGTTCGCTCGGGTGGTTGTTGGGAGGTCTTGGGATGCGTCTGGCTGGTGCTGCGCTCGTCATCTGCATCCCGTGGGGTGCCGACAGCGAGCAGTGTCCTTCCGTTGTCGATGGGAGTGAACGAGACGAGGTCCGTGCTTCGACCCGCTGCGTCGCCGGCCGCACATTCGGCGGCATCACGATGGCGGCAGTCGGGGTCGGGACCCGCTGGGTTGGTGCGGGGATGATGGCCTACGGTGCACAGCACCTGCGGCATGAGCGAAGGCTACGGCTCACTCCTTTCGTTGCGCCCTCCCGAGCTTCAACGGTGCTGGGGCTGGCGGGTCGGTTCTAGGTTCGCTGCTCGTGGGAACATCCCGCATCGACGAACGCCGCCGTGCGACCGAGGCCGAGGTACGAGACTCATGCCGGGTGGGGATGGGTGAAGCGCCGTGCGGCGTGTGGAATCGGTTCGAGATGTGCTCAGTCTTCGATCACGAACTCCCGGGTGAGGGTCTGGTCCTCGCGGTCGAACGTCACCGTGAATCGGTCGGACGACAGCGGGGCCAAGGCGATGTCGAACACGTCCGAGATGGACGTGAGCGGCTGGCCATCGATCTCGGTGATCAGGTCACCGTTGGCGAGACCGACGAGGGCGGGGATGCTTCCACGGCGGATGCCGTAGACCTTGATGCCGTTGAACTTGCCGTCGTGCTGCGAAGGAACGAAGCGTGCCTGCTGTGCGAGCCGCGTCGGGTTGTCGCGCACCCGATCGATGAAGTCGCGGCGGAGGGTGCAGCGCTCGGCCGTGCACACGATGGCCCCCTGGGGGCTCGCCGCTCGCTTGAGTTTGGGACGGGCGACCGTATTGGCTCTGCGGGCCCGGCGGGCCCTGGACTTGTCGAATCCATGCCGGCATGCGGACGGAGACGGGTCAGCCTTGTCGACGGTGAGATTGGTGGCCGGGCCCTCGTGGTGGACGTGGAGGGTGACCGCGGCCTCGGGCGCGGGCACGGTGACGACCCGCACCGTCTCGGTGGGCTCGGCGCTGTGCTGGGTAAACCACACGATGTGCGCGGTGGCTCCGATCAACAGCCCCGCCATCCAGGGCAGCGTGCGGACGAAGCGGGATGGCGACGGACTGGGAAGCGGACTCGACATGCCCACCCTAAGAGCAACGACCGTGCCAGTCCCAAGGCCCATGCGATCACGGCGGTTGGCCGCAGATGACGGGACGGCGCGTGCCACTTCGTCGGGGGTCGTCGGCCGAAAATTGACGAAGCGACAAATCCGTCATCCGCGCGACGTGTACCCCCGACGAGACTGCAGGTTGGGTTCGAAGGCTCCGGGGCGAGGTCGGCGAGACTTGCAGGTTGGGTCAATGAAGGCCTCGGGCGAGGTCGACAAGGGCTCCGGGCGAGGTCGGGGAGGCTCCAGGTGAGGTCAGCGAAGGCTCGGGCGAGGTCCGGGGAGCTCCAGGTGAGGTCAGCGAGGGCTCGGGCGAGGTCAGCGAAGGCCCTCGGACGAGGTCGGGGAAGCTCCAGGTTGGGTCAACGAAGGCTCGGACGAGGTCAACGAGGGCCCCGGGCGAGGTCAGCGAGGCTCGGGCCTTGGTTGCATCAGGCGAGTGCGCCGCCGTCGATCACGAGGACTTGGCCGGTGATGAACGACGCCAGGTCAGAGCTGAGGAACGCGGCGGCGGGCCCGACATCCTCGGGCAAACCCAGCCGCGTGAGCGGCTGGTCGCCGACCAGCTCGGCCTTACGCTCCTCGTCCTGCCAGTAGTAGGCCGAGAATCCAGTCTTGATGAGGCCCGGTGCGATCGCGTTGACGCGGACCCGCTGGGGGCCGAACTCGCGGGCCCAGTTGCGGGTGAGCATGATGAGCCCTGCCTTGGTGAAGCTGTACAGCAACCCGCCTGCTTGGGGCTGCAGCCCCGAGATCGACACGATGTTGAGCACTGAGCCGCCGCCGCGCTCGATCATCGAGGGAACCACGGCGTGTACCAATCGAAACGCGGCCTTCACGTTGACGTCGATCATCTTGTCGAGCATCGCGGTGTTGGTCTGTAGCGACGGTCCCTGTCCGATGTTGGTCGCGGCGTTGTTGACGAGGATGTCGACGGGACCCACATCGGCGGTGGTGCGCTCGACCAGCGCGGTCAGCTCTTCTTCGCGGCCGACGTGGCAGGCGATGGGGATGACGCGCCCCGGAAGGTCGGCCATCTGTGCGGCAGCCTCGTCGAGGGCGGCTTGCTTGCGGCTGGCGATGACCACGTCGGCGCCGGCCTGAGCCAGGCAGCGGGTGATGTTCAGGCCGATGCCCCGACCACCACCCGTGACCAGAGCGACCTTCCCTTGCAGCGAGATCGTCAACGTCATGGCTCGGAGGGTAGCAGGACCCGACCGGGCTCCGGGCGACGGTCCTGCCCGCCCTACATGCAGGAGGAGGTGTCGAAGGTGCAGTTGCGCCCGCACGACAGGTCGCCGCTGAGCCCCAGCGATTCGCAGTCGAATCCCTGGAGGTCGTCGCCGTCGCACTGCTCGCCGGGGTCGATCACCCCGTTGCCACACGGGGACACGCACCGCCCTTGCACGCACCCGCCATCGAGCGGGCACTCGACACCGCACGCGCCGCAGTGCTCGAGACTGTCGAGCGCAACGCACTGGCCATCGCACGCCCCCTCGGCGTTGCTCTGGTCGCAGGTGAGTGTGACCTGCAGCGTCTCGCTGGTGACCAGCGCCGCAGCGTCCGTCACGTCGATCCTGAACGGTCGTTGTTCGGGGCTGGTGAACTCGATGGGGATGACCGCGTGGATCTGCGCCCATGAGATGGCGGTGGAGAACGTGCCTGCGCTGACCTGGCTGAACACGCCGTACAGCGTGTCGTCGGGGGCCCGCAAGGCGACCCCGACGATGTCGGCGAGACCATCGGGGTCGGTGACCACGGCGGTGAGTGTGAGTATGTCACCCTCGGAGAGGCGGCTGGGCGCGGCGGTGATCTCGAGAATCTCGGGGGCGGCCACGGGTGCCGTGTCGCCCTCGGAGCCGGGCTCGGTGGTCGAGGAGGCACCGGTCTCATCGGCGGCGGACGTAGAGGTCGTGCCCTCGGGCATGGGGTCGGCGGTGGACCCGAGCGAGGACACGGGGAAGCCCGTGTCGATGCATGCGGGGACCAGCAACGAGAGGATGAGCAGTGAGCGGGTTGGCTTGGCCATGGCGAACGTCCTGCGTGGTCGAGCGGAGGTCGTCGCTCACCCATCGAAGCCCCCCGGCACCTCTGGGGGTGGATCGATCGGTTGCAGGCGAGGCCTCCATCCAACGACCAGCAGCATGGGGCGGCCCACCGCGTTCGGCCAGCGAACAACGACGGCAGCGTGCACGCACCAGCGTCGTTGGCCCGACCGATCCGGATGTGTCCGACGGGCGGGCCGCGGTGGCCCGAGACTTGGCCGAGGTGGCCCACCCGTTGGCCACCTCGGCTCGCGATCAGGCCGGGGCGGACACCCGCATCCTTCGAAAATCAGCGTGACCGGGTCGGGTTGGGCCTCGTGTGCACCTGCGCCGATTGCTCCCCGGGCTCGACCATCTCCTGCGAGGCTCGATTGCGAGGCGCCAAGGCTCGGCCCGACGGCCGACTCCGAAGGCGTGGCTCAGCCGAGCATGTCGACCA
>JAHZJA010000614.1 GCA_022601155.1 Deltaproteobacteria bacterium
AACTACGCGGTCGATGCGTTGAGGACTAGCGGCGACGCTGGGTTACGAGCCGGGTACGTCGCCAAAATTCGAGAATGCGAGACCGGTGAGTGCCAAGGGAGTTGGCGCATTGATCCCCTTGGGGGAAAACGATGGCGTGGGCTCTTCGGGCCATCGGGCACGCTCCCTGGGGTGGTCGTCCGACCGGAGCGGATCGACGACCCGGGCCGTGGTAGGCTCGTCGCGATCATGGTTCCGATGCGCGGGTAGGTGACATTGACCGCGAATTCGGAGTGGGCCCGAAGTAGCCAGACCGCCCGCCGCGAGGCCTGGTTTACATAGGACTGAATTATCGGAAAACGGCGTGTAGGCCGAGGGCGACCGGAGCGGTGCCGCTCGCGACCGGCCTCGACACGGGCAGCGGGGCTTCACCGGGATGCTCGAGCACGTGTGCTCGGCCGACCCGGACTGTCTCGACGGCGATCTGTGCAACGAGCCCGAGCCGTGTGTCGACAATCGCTGCCTGCCCCCGCCGCAGAACCCGACGAGCATGCCGCGGAAGTAGACGCCCGGCGGTATGCCTGGTCGTCCGCCTTGTGCGTAGAACGGCTCACACAGGCTCTCGACGAATCGGTCGAACCCGTTGGCGCGCAGCACCTTGTCGAGTGCCTCGTAGAACGGGTGCCCGCCTCCCTTGCGGAGTCCGGCGTGTGTGTTGAACAACTCCTCCTGCTCGTCATCCTCGTGCCCCATCGCCATGGCGGCCACGGTCGTTCGCTGGCCCGGGCCAAGCTGCGATCCCGTTGCCCTGATGCGCCGACGAGACCGGCGCGGTCGCGTGGTTGCTCGCGCGTTCCACAACAGGACACTAGTTGTGCCCTGAATAAGTCGAGTGCGCCGAACAGATCATCGCCCTGATGTCAGCAGGGGCCGTCGAAGCAGCAGTCTCCAAAAGTGATGCATGCATGATCGCACCAGCAGCCAAACGGCGATTGAGTCCCACAGTAGAACGGCGCGCCGAGAGCATCGTCGCCAATGCAAAATCCAACTGCCTGCATGCCGTCCTCGGAGACCAAGTTAGTGGTCGTCTGGTGCAAGGGGACCTCGTTGTTCACGACAATCGATCCGTCCTCTTGGATCTCAATGTTCGCGCGGCCGAATCCTACATCGACAAGTCTCTTGATGGTCTCAAGCCCGGTATCATCGGAAGCCGGGGCACGTCCCAAGAGCACGGTCCCATCCGGCTGGGCCTCGATCTGATCGAGTTCGAAGCCTGCGCCCAGCAGCTCGTCGACCAGCTCGGCCCCGTCTTGCGAATCCATGCTCGCCAGCTCCTTGACCGCGGGACCGTCTTCGACCTCTACATACGAATCGCACCCAATGACCACAACAGCGGCAGCCAGAAAAAAAATAGTGAATTTCATCGGTCTCTCCTCTTTCGATTCGTTCCCGTCTTGCGCGGGATTGTGCTCGGTTTTGATGCGGGGCAACGGACGCAAGGACTGCGTGACACAGACAGTGCCTGCGAGTCGTACCCCAAGACGAAAGGCAGGCAAGTGGACGCTGTGTGCTCAGTCTCGAGGGATAGCCTCGACTAGCGACGTTCAGTTGCCACGCTGGCCACGAGTTATTCAGCGATTCGAAAGAAATCGAAGAAATGTCCTAGCAGCCTGTGGTGAATTGCGCGGCTGCGCCGGTCTGGTCGGTGCATCAGGGCAGCGGGATCGCAGCTCGGCCCCGGCCAGCGTACGATCGTGGCCGCCATGGCGATGGGGCGCAAGGTGTTGACCGCCACGCTGGATGATCCCGACCCGCTCACGCCCGATGATCCCGAGCGAAACGCGCGGCCGCGGTAGCAGCCCGCGCGTGTCGTTTTCGCTCAGTCGAGGTGAGCGTCGGCGTCGATTCACATCCTGGAGTAGCTCGCGATCGACGTGTTTGAGCTTGCGGCGACTCGCCCAACGAAGAGACGAAGTGGTGAGCCGATCGATGTCACGGAGTTGACCTGCGGTCGCCTCGTGCAGCAGCGCGAGAGTGTCGGAGGCGAAGGCGGTGGACTCGGCCCCGGCGTGCTCGAGTCGGTACGGGATGTACTCGACAGCGTCTTCAGGGCGGGGTGCTCGAGCGAGATGCGGCAATGAAATGGATACCGAGGCTGAGACGACGCCACAGGTCGGATAGGCCGACCAGGACGATGGACAGCAGCGGCTTTCTGATCCCACGCGTAGTTCGCGAGGATGTGCAGATGTTGGAGGACGTCGGCGCGCATCAGCTGAGTCTCATCGAGCAGAAAGACGGGATGGACATGCTCACCGGTGAGTTCCTCGACATGGTTGGACAGGGCCCACAAGACAGCGGCCGCGGTGGCCTTCACCGGCAGGCGCAGGGCCAGGCACAGTTGGCGGTAGAAGTCGCGGCGACTCAGTGTGGCGTTGTGGCAGTACAGTCGGAAGCCGGACTCGGGCAGTCGCATGCGAAGGGCCCGGAGCATGCAGGTCTTGCCAACGCCGGGCTCCCCGACGACGAAGTGGTGATGCTCGTGCAGGGCCTCGACCAAGTCGTCGACGACGTGCTTGCGTGACGACGGCAGCCACAGATCACCGTCGTCGAGGTCCTCGAGCTCTGTTGTTCATCGGTGACGGTAGAGCTCACTACACAGCGATCGCGACAGCCGAAGGTCTTCGTTGGACGGCGGCCAGCGTCGTCCCATCAGCAAGTTGAAGGCAAAAGTGTTGGTCAGGATGTGGTTTTCTCCGAGGGCCGCGTGGAACGGCGGAGGCAGGAGTAAGCGATCCTGGACTGCTACCGGCTTCGTGAACCCAGCACGGCGTCCAGACGCCGAGCAACCGCGGTTGCTCGGGCGTACGCGGGTCGAGGATGTTCAAGTCTGCCTCGACGAAGATGGACGCACCCTGAGACTCGAAGCCGAGGGCGAGTCTCAGGGTGGCGTTTCGTCGCGCCCCGTGACTCCACGAGGCTGCGTCGGGGTCCTGCTTGCCGCGCTAGCGAAAGTCCCTCGGAAAGTACTTGGTGCTGCCGTCTTCCTCCCGAGTCTCTTCGTCGGTCTGGGTGAAGGAGCAGGTTCCTTTGCCCGACTTGATGCGGCAGCCCTTGTGCCACACCTTGTTGTCGCAGAACTTCGCGATCTCCTTGAACGTCTTTCCGGCCTGCTGAGCCGCTCGACGAGAATCACCGTCTTGGTCCTTCTTCGCCATCGCCAGGATCTCGCCTTTGCACTCCACGGCGGCCTTCTTGGATTTGCGTAGTTCCTTCTTCGCATCGGAGCTCATGGAGGCAGCGATGGCGACAGCGGAGGTACACAGGAGCGCCGCGCCGAGCGCGACACTGGGCAGGAATCGAACTTTGGTCATCATGGGTCTTTGCCCCGCGTGTTGCGGGCTCATCTGGGGAACACGGGGGTTTTGGGGACTTGCACACCGTTCGAAAAAAGGATCAGAAAGAAATGGCGCTGGGCGGATCCTGCTCGATAGCGCGCTGCGGCGCTCGCATACGTTGTTGGCACACGGTGCCGATCTGCTGCAACGACACACGCGCTTCAGCCCCGCCGCGCAGGGGAGCACCCGACGGCCAGGCCGACGTCGGTGCGCCGCTCCGCAGGCACGATGCGTGTCAGCAGCCCCAGCCCCAGCCTCGTACTCGGACCAAGGTCGGCACCCGTACCCAACGACGGACATCCCGGAGCTCACTGGCGGATGAACCAAGTCGCCAGTACGGGCTCCTAGCCCGCGGTGACGAGCTGGACTGCCGCAAAGCGGCGGTTGTAGTCCTCCACGAACTCCGGCAGGAACCAGTTGGCGTCTTTCATCGTCGACGAATCCCGCAAACGCAGCTCCTTCACCAGACGGCCCTGGAGTGTCAAGAGAGCCCGTTCCACGCGTCCCTGGCCTGCGGAGGGCGGGCGCAGATGATGTCGATGTCGATGTAGAGCTCGGCGAGGGCCCGACCGAACTGTGTGACGCCGTTCGCCGTCGTCGCGGAGTCGCGGCGATTGACGCGGGAGATGCTCGCCTTGTCGCTGTACGATGCCACCGGTTTCCGTACCGATCGAGATAGGCACGAGTCGCTCCCAAGTATGAAACCTAGACTCGGACTCGGCGAAACTCAGTTGGATCAAACGCCCAGTCGCGTCATCGGCGAAGACGAGTAGGGCGCACTGTGGACCACGATCCTCGAACGAGGCAGCCGTCGATCTGAACGCGTTCGCCGACGCACGACCGCCGTCGACGAGGCTGATACGGGCGCCGCTGTCGAAGCGCTCGGGGCACCCAGAGCCCAGCCTCGACCATCCACTTGCGCAGCGTTTGGACCGACACGAACACGGCGTGGAACTCCTGCAGCTTCCCTGAGCGAGCGTCGGCCCGAGATCGGAGTCGCGCTCCCGTGCCCATGCGCCCGAGGGCGGCCTCATTGGAGCAGCCCCCAGTCCGCCACACTGGCCGCGAACCTTCTCGAGGCGCGTCCATCCATCGGTAGACGCCTCGCAATGGAAGGCCCACAATGGGCCTCATCGGCCTGGAACGATCGCGGCATCGAGCTGTCCACCGCTTCGCGTGACAACGATTGGTGCTCTAGCCTCGGCTTTGGCGGTTTTCCACGCGCCATAACACCGCCCCCGACCGCTGTGGCAGTGTCTTCGCTCCTCGACGCATGACCCGATGCGCCTTCGAAGCGCAGCCTCGCCAGGCAGCTGCCGCTTGACGGCGTGGTGGCCCATGGAAAACCGCCAACGTCGAGTCTAGCAGCCCGTGGCGAAACCCTCGTGGGGTCGGAACGCCGTCAGCGTGGCCCGTGCCAAGGCGCGAAGAGGACGTTTGCCGGGCGCAAACAACCGATGAAAAACGAAGGCATGGGCCACGGGGGCGGTGTTACGGCGGCGCGAGGGTTGCACCACGGGCTGCTAGGGTTGGCCACAGCTGCTCTCGTCGAACGGCCAGTCCATTTCGCAGCAGTCCAGCAGAAGATCAGAGAAGTCGGTACGCCCGTGGAGATTGAGGAACACCTGCGGGGATCTCGTCGCCGGCAGTGTGCGCGGCCATCCTTCAGGCCTCGACTGGCAGCCGTCTGGTAGAGGTTCGCAATCGGCCGACTGCGTGGGCCCGACCAGGAGGGCCGTCCCCGCCGGGATCTCGCAACGGCGGATCTTCGAGAGATTGTTCCACTGTGGACAGATGGCGTAGTTGTCTCTGTACGCCTCCTGTGATCCCCCTGGCATGGTCAGCGCCCACCAGCTGCCGGAATCGTCAGCGGGCCTGTCTACCGAGCAAGTGAATGGGCCCGTCGAGAACGCCCGATAGATGGTGGCCTTCTCTTGGGCGACCACGATGTCGCCTCGGGACACGCCCCCCCAGTATTTGGGCTTCGCCGGAGAATATGCCTCACTCGGCGGATTGTCGCATTTTGCCTTCACCTCGCTGGGGACACAGCTGGAGTTCATCGTCTTCCAGAGCTTGAACTTGCTCTGGATCTCATGGTCGAGATCCATGCCGGACGCCGTCCACGGCTCCAAGTTTATCCCGCTCGTATCGCACTGGAAGTTCGGTTCGCGGTCGCTCGTGCGGTATTGAACGGCGTCGTCGACAGCATCGTGCTCGACATCGACGGTGTCGCATCCGTTGAACGCGAGGATCAGACAGCACGCGCTGAGGCCAGTGAGCCTTCCGCTATGGTTCTTCATTGTCGAGACTCCTTTGGTAGTTCACCGAGCCAAATCGTCGTGGGCCTGCCGCCCCACCTCGTGATTGGCTCAGCGCGATGACCCGCGGACCACCCGCGGTTGGCGCGTCCCCCGACCTCATCCTGGCGCAGGAGGAGCCGGGGTTCGCACCCGCGCCCGTCAAGGGGCCACCGTTGCTCTTGGAGATGCAACGCATGCGTAGAAGTCTTCGAGGGTCGTCTGGAAATTGGCCAGCTTCTACCCGAGAGCGTTGGTGTCTGGGCGACTTCGGCGGAAGGCGTGAGCCCCCGCCCCGGCCACGAAGCCCGAGGCATCACGCCCCAGCGCGCCAAACGATCCCGGCTACGAGAGCCCCCGACCTGTTGAAATTACACGACATCACCCTCCCCTAGGGGGAGGAACGCGCATTGCTTTAGGCGAGCGTTGCATGGACGCAACAGGGACGGACGGGGAAGTCATCGACACGGTGAAGCTGATCGAGGGGTTGATGCTGCAGATTACGCGCTGGCGTCCCACCGCGGTCGAAGACGAACAGCCGCATGCTGCACGTGCGGTGGCCCTGCCGTGGGCGTCCCGGTTGATCGCGCGTAGCCGTAGCACCCTCGAGCGGGTCGAACGCTCCTCGTCTTTCCCCAAGGTTGCCCGTACTGAGCTGGTGCCGATGGGCCTTTGTGAGCTCGCCGAGCTGGAGCGCAAGCTCGACCAACTCGAGCCGCATGCCCCCACCTGGCGCCTCGTGGATGTCTGCGCACGGACCCAGGGCCGACTGTCGCGGATCTTTGGGGTGATGCACCGTGTGCTGTGTGACTACGAGCAGGTCGAGCGGGCGCGTCCGTGGGATGAGCTCGAGCAAACCCAGGCGCTTCAGTCCCGACGCATTCTCGCTGCGCTGTGGTCGGGCGTGCGGCAGGCGGGCGACATTCACGACCCCACCACACGACTACGACGAGCCGCGATGGCATTGTCGGAGGCGGTGAGCGCCCGCTACTACCGTGACCTTCGCATTGGCGATCGCGTCTTGCTGCAGGAGATCCAGCGGGAGCTGTTGCGGTGGCTCGACAGCGAGCGAGATGCTCGCGACGGAGAGCATATCTGGCAGGACCTCATGGGCTTCGTCGAGCTCACCCGGGGGATCAACCGCCGCCAGGAACTCATCGACCACGACCGCAAGACCGCGCGAGTACTGGCGCATGCGCTGCCCGATCTTTCGCCCGAGCAACAACTGCCCGAAGAGCTGTGGAGCCGCGCACGGACGCTTCGCGGGTGGCACCAAGACGTGGACCCCATCGTCAGATGCGGTCGAGCGACGACGGTGGCCCAGTGGAGCCCGCTGCTGCCTCTATTGCAGCAACACTGCGGGGTCTCCGAGCCGATGCGACGGGCCGAGACTTCGCAGTACGCGGCATTCTAGCCTCGACTTTGGCGGTTTTCCACGCGCCATGACCCCGCCCCTGACCGCTGGGGCAGTGTTTTCGCTCCTCGCCGCATGACCCGATGCGCCTTCGACGCGCCGCCTCGCCAGGCAGCTGCCGCTGAGGGCGTTGTGGCCCATGGAAACCCGCCAAACTCGAGTCTAGCGACTGGGCCCAGTGG
>JAHZJA010000615.1 GCA_022601155.1 Deltaproteobacteria bacterium
GCACGACTCCGTGAGTGACTAGCCCTGTCGGGTAGGCACAGCCGCCTGTCGATCGGCGAGGGCTGTGCCGTGGACCACCGAGACACCGCGCGGTGCCGTCAGCTGACCTCGTCGCGTCCCATGCTCTGATAGACGTCTTCGAGATCACTGCGCACCTTGGCCAGCGAGATGACCTCGACGTCGGCGAGCACCAGGGCGCGGAGCAGGTGGGCCGCCCGCTCCTCGGTGCCGTGGATACGCACCGTGATGAGCCCACGGTCGTCCTTGGTGATGTCGGGTTGGGGCTCGCCCTTGTGCAGCGGCGCAACCCCTTCGATGAGTCCTTCGTGCTTGCGGAGCACCTCGAGCGCAGTTTGAAGACCACGCGTGACGTGAACCTCGTGCAGGCGCCGGCCGACTTCGTAGTCGTCGATGACCTCCTCGACAGAGCCGTAGACCTCCAGCTTGCCTTTTTGGATCAGCGCGACCGTGTCGCAAAACCCGTCGAGCTCGCGAAGGATGTGCGACGACACCACGATGCCCACGCCCCGGCCGGCCACTTCGCGCAAGATGTCGCGCAGCTGTCGACGAGCCAGCGGATCGAGGCCGTCGGCAGGCTCGTCGAGCAACAGAAGCTCCGGCTCATGGACCAGCGTGCGTGCGATGGCCAGCCGCTGCCGCATGCCCTTGGATAGCTCACTGATCGGCACACCGGCCTTGCTCGACAGATCGAACAACTGCAGGACGTCGCCCACCCGACGGCGTGCGGTCGCGTCGTCCTGCCCGTAGCACTCGGCAAAGAACTCGAGGTACCCGGCCGCCGTCATCCCGGGGTAGAGCGCAGTACCGTCGCCCAAGAAGCCAATGCGGCGGCGGATCTGAAAGCGATCCTCCCAGGCATCGGCGCCGTCCCACAACACACGGCCATCGTCGGGCCGCTGCAGGGTGGCGAAGACTCGTAGCGTCGTGCTCTTCCCCGCCCCGTTGGGGCCGATGAGGGCGAGCACCTCGCCGCGCCGCACGGCGAGCGACAAGGCGCTGACGGCGTCTCGAACGCCGTCGTACGAGTGGCGGATGTCACGACACTGGACCTGCTCCATGGACGGCCTCGTTCGGCGAGCGTTGGCCCGCCTGGTCTGGGCTTGGGACGCACGGGCGACCAAAAAGGTTCCCCCCGGCGTAGCGCCCGCGCGCCATGGAGCGTACAACCTCCGAACCCCATGCGTCGTCGTCTCTGCCTGTCGCCCCTGCTGTTGCTCGCTAGCCTCGCCTGCCAGCCGAGCGGCGCCACCAAAGCCCCGTCCGAGCCCGCTGCTGACACCTCGCGCGTGCAGGACGCACGCGATCTGCCCTCGTTTGGCCCCGGCGACGACGACGCCAAGTCGAGCACGGAGATCGAGCGCTACTACGTCCCGCTCGCCGACGCCCCCGCTCGCGGACCCACCAACGCGGCCGTCACGGTGGTGATGTTCAGTGATTTCGAGTGCCCGTTCTGCGAGAAGGGCCACCAGATCATGGGCGAGCTCCAGCGCCGCTACGGGGGGGCCGTGCGCGTGGCCTACAAGGCCTTTCCGCTCGACATGCACCCGCATGCCCTGCTCGCGGCCATGGCGGCCCGCACCGCCCAGGCCCAGGGCAAGTTCTGGAACTTCCACGATCGGCTCTTCAGCCAAAAGGGCCTCGACACCGACACCCTGTTCGCGCATGCCAATGCCGCCAACCTCGATGTCGATATCTTGCGGCGCGACCTCGAGACCCTCGCGCACGCGCCCGCGGTCTCTCGCGACCTGCGGCTCGGCCGTCGGCTCGGGGTGAGCAGTACCCCCACGTTCTTCATCAACGGACGCCTGGTCACCGGGGCCAAGCCCCTGCGCGACTTCGAGGCGATCATCGAGGACGAGCTGACGCGGGTGGAGCAGTGGCGCAAGGACGGCCTCGACCCCGAGCAGACCTACGCGCACGCCATCGCCGACGGCTACCGCAAGGTGGTCTTCACCGACGACAACCGGCTCGATGCCGACGCCGTCGTGCCCGTTCCGCTGGGCACCTCGCCGCGCCGCGGTCCCGATGACGCCCCGATCACCATCGTTGCGTTCGGAGACTTCGAGTGTCCGTACTGCGCCAAGGGGACCGATACCGTCGAGAGCCTGCGGGAGCACTACGGCCAGCAGATCCGCGTGGTGCACAAGCACAGCCCGCTGCCGTTCCACAGCCACGCCTACGTCGCCGCCCGAGCTGCCGTCGCCGCTCATGCGCAGGGCAAGTTCTGGGCGTTCCACGACGCGCTGTATGCCCGTCGCGCCCGCTTCGACGAGGACGATCTGGTCGAGGTCGCCAAGGAAGCGGGCCTCAACATGAAGAAGTTCCGCAAGGCGATGGACAACATCGAGACCGACGCGGCCATCGAGAAGGACACCTCGCTCGCGATGAGCCTCGGCGTCACGGGAACCCCCGCCTACTTCATCAACGGGCGGCCAGTGCAGGGCGCCCAGCCCGAGCTGGTGTTTCGCATCGTGATCGCCGAAGAGCTCGAGCGGGCTGCGGCCGCCAAGGAACGCGGGGTTTCGGGCGCCGATCTCTACGAGGCGCTGACCCACTCCCCGCTCGACGACGTACCGCAAAGCTGACCGCGGCGGCTCCGTGCTCGGGTGCAACGCGGAAGGACGCGGCGAAGGCTCTGTCGTCGCCGTGCCCATCGTGACAGCCCACCGCTTCGCGGACGTAGCCGCAGGCGCCCTGTCGCACGTCGACGGCATGAATTTCGTGAAGTCGAGACATCGCCAAACTCGACTGGCGAGCGTCGCATCAGCAGCTACGCTTCCCGAGTTCTATGCTTAGATTGTCGTTGTGGGTGGGATGTGCATTGGTCGTCGTTGGGGCTGGATGCCAAGGAGGAGAATCAAACACGAGCACGGGCGCAAGCTCGGGTTCTGCCGGCGAGACCGACACGGGGACCACCGACGGAACCAGCGTTGGCACTGACTCGGGCGCAAGCTCAGGCTCAGGCTCCGGCACGGCGGCCGAGACCGGAACAGGGGTCGACTCTTCGACCAGCGCCGACTCGGGGGACACCACCGGCTCGCAGGAGGCCTGCGTCGATCCCGAGCCCATCGCCCAAGCGGGCGGTACCCCCACCGGATTCGCACGGTGCGAAGACGGCAGGATCGTACGCGTCGGTCCGTCGGTCTGTGAGACCCCCGCGAGCCCAGGCACCTGCAGCAACCCGTCGCCGAAGATGGGATGCACCAGCGATGCCGACTGCACCGCGCAACCCCACGGCCGCTGCGACGATCTTCTGTCCGGACCGCCAGGGGGTGGCTGCGGGTGCAGCTACGGCTGCGAGACCGATGCCGACTGTGCCGCCGGACAAGCCTGCGGCTGCGATGGCGAAGGAGTCCTCGGTCGCCCGCGCTGCATGCCCCAAGACTGCGCATCGTCGGACGACTGCGCCGATGGGCTGTGCGTGCTCGCGTGGCAGGAAAACTCCTGTGACCCCGGGTACCAGGTGGCATGCACCACCCCCGACGACACCTGTACCTTCGACACCGACTGCAACCCCTTCGAAGGCTGCTATCCGACCGCGGGCCCCTGGACGTGCGGACCCGAAGACTGCGCGTAACTCCTCGTCGCCGTGCCGTGCTCCGGTCGCAACCTGCCGTTGCAGACCCCGCGGCCGCGCGCTAGGAGCCGACCGCGCGAACCCAGCTGCGCTCCGCTGCGCCGCGCCACCACTGCCGTTGCCAGCCGCTTCGCCGTCGCCGTCGTGGTCGTGTGGCGAGCGGGCCTCGACGAGGCCCGACGACCCCGATGCAGCCTCCTCCCGGGAGCTGCCCGGTGGGACCGCGTCGACCGAGGCGGAGCGGCCTCACCCGGCTGAGTGCGGCGAGGGGTCGATGGCGGAGCGGTCGACCCCGTGCGACTCGGTTGGGGCGGCGGGCGACGACCGCCTTCGCCCGCGACGCTCTGTCCCAGGGTCGGTGTCGGCCGGCGACCAAGCGGTCGACCCTCCGAGAGCACGCGCGTGGTCGATGTCGGTGAAGTACCAGCGTACGAACTTCGGTCCCCTGTAGCATCGGCACCTCCTCCTGCGGTGTCCGTCTCGCGTGGTTCCAACCCCAGCCACGCGCCCGCCATTCCCGGGGTGTTCACGGCCAGACGAGGCCCCAGGCGGCATTGTGGTGCGGCGAGATTCGTGGCACCGCCTCGCCACGAGGCCACCAGCGGGGGCCATGAATCCCACGTGCACGGGGACAATCGCCAGACCAGAGCGTCTCGCTCAGGGCTCGACGGCGCCTGGATCTTGGCCCACGACGCACCGCAACGGAAGCGCACACGCCTGCTCGTCTTGCCTCCCCGTGGCGAGCCACGCATCGGCCTGATCCATCGTGTAGAACGCTCGACCGTTGACGTCGTCGGCGTGGTGACACAACCACAAGCCCATGCCGCGAAAGCGGGGACGGTCTGAGACGTAGGCGGTTCGACACCCGCGTCGCGCGAGCCCTCGCTGCATGAGCACCAGCTGCTTGCGCGCGGCGGTGGTGCACCCCTGGAGCGCCGTCATGTCCAGCACCACCCGGGCCTCGTCCCCGATCTCATCGACCTGTGCCAGCACCTGCCGCATCAGATCCATCGCCTCGGTGAGGCCGAGGTCTCCGACCAAGTGCACGGCGAACCGTCGCGGTTGCCGACGATCGATAGAGTGGATGCAACCCGAAGCCATCAAGACACTGCAGTCACCATCATACGCCTTCAACAGCGGCTCCAGGTTTCGTAGTCGGCACTTCACCAATACCGGTATCCGACCATGGGCCGCCTCCCATCGCCCCCCTGGCGCGTTTTGGCCGTTCATTGTTTGGCAGCAGACGACGGCCAGTCAGCACTGGTTGTCAGCTGACAACCAGTCGAAGCGTGACTGCATCCAACATTCAATTTCAGTGGCAGTTGCAAGGCTACAGGGAACCCTCACCGCGCCGGCTGACGGGAATTCAAACGTCCACAGCGATCCATGCCCGCGCGATTGGTAGCCCGCCTCGACATTCGATCGGGACGATCCGCATCACCTCCGCGCTCGTCCACCTCCGCGCTCGACGACCGAGACCGTCGTCGGCGACTCAGCTTTTTTCTCGAAGCGCTAGAGCCCACTGCGTGAACTCTTCTTCGCCCGCGGGTGGGTCCGCGCTGTTGGGGGCTTCGTCGTGACGGAACTCCCGACGCAACTCGGTGCGCGCTCGGTGCAATCGACTGCGTACCGTGCCCTCGGGCACATCGAGCGCCACCGAGATCGCGGACGCGGGCATCCGCTCCCAGTAGAACAATTCGAGAATGATCTGCAGCTGCATCGGCAA
>JAHZJA010000616.1 GCA_022601155.1 Deltaproteobacteria bacterium
GAAGTCCTCGCCATGTTGGTCCATCTCGTCGATAACCTGCGAGCCATCGTTGGCAACGACCACCGAGTACCCCGTGCGCTCGAGCACTCGCGTCAACAACGAGCGGACGTACGGCTCGTCGTCGGCCACCAACACCAGGCCTCGGTTGTCGCAACGGGGGGCGGCGACCGAAGGGATGTGAATCGGCTCTTCGTCGCTGTGGGGCAGCAGCACGCTAAAGCGGGTGCCTTCGCCCAGCTTCGACTCGATGAGCACCGCGCCGTGGTGGCCCATCACCGTGCCCAGCGCTGCGGCGAGTCCGAGGCCGTGCCCGGTTGCCTTGGTCGTGAAGTACGGCTCGAACACGCGATCGAGGGTCTGGGCATCCATGCCGCACCCGTCGTCGACGACGTCGAGCAGCACGTACGGCCCGGGCTCGAGCACCTCGCTGGATCGGACGCGGCTGAGCGTCTCGGCGTTGACCTGGCGGACGCTCACCTGAACGCGGACCGTCCCCATGTCGTCCTCGAGGGCTTGGTGGGCGTTGGTGATGAGGTTCATCACCACCTGCTTGATCTGCGCGCCATCGACCAGCGCCACCGCGGGGGTGTCCCCCAGGTCGAGATCCAGTCGCGTGGTCTTGGAGAAGGTCACCCGCACCAGCTGCGCGATCTCGCCGACGACCGTGCGTAGATCGGTGGGCTCGAGTGCGCCGCGGCCCTTGCCGGCATACGCGAGCAACTGCGAGGTGAGGGCCGCAGCCTGCTGGGCGGCATGGACGATCTCTCGGCCGGACTGCTCCACTTCGCCCTCTTCGGCGATACCCGCCTCCAAGATGCTGGCCTGGCCCAAGATGGCGGTGAGCAGGTTGTTGAAGTCGTGGGCCACCCCGCCCGCGAGCAACTCCAGGCCCTCGCGGCGCTGAGCCAGTCGCAGCGTGTGCTGCATCTGCCGGTCTTGGGTGGTCTCCTGGACGACCGCGCACACGCTGGTGACGCGCCCCGACTCGTCGATACGCGGCACGAGCACCATGCGAAACCAAATCAGTCGCGAGCTGGCGCCCCACTCGTCGGTGGCGCGCTCCATGTCGATCGCGAACTCCTCCGTCTCGACCAACTCGCCGCGATAGGCGCGCTCGTAGACGGGCTGCAGACCGGTCTGCACAGAGAACGGATCGGTCAGGACGTTGAACTTGCCGATCGCCACGTCCGCCGATGGCAGGCCGAGGAACTGCACCATGGCCCGGTTCATCCACACGGCCAGTCCGTTCTGGTCGTAGATCTCCAGGCCCACGGGCACGTGGTCGAGCGCATCGAGCAGGTAGGTGCGGTCGGACTCGGCCTCGGCCAGTTTGGCTTCCAGCTGCGCAATTCGCTGGCGTAGCTCGTCCTCCACCGATGACGTGTCCCCCACGCAATTGCCGTAGCACGTCCCGGCGGTGCCTCGCAGGACCGAAGCGGACCGAGTGCGGACGCTCTGCCGAATTCAGGGTTTCCGCCCGGGCCGGCCCGCGGAACGACATGTCGGAGGTTCGAGACCGAGCCTTTGTGTGGGTCTAGGACGCCTCGTTGGCCTGGGAACCACCGGCTTTTCGTAGGAACCGACAGGGCCTGGTATCGTCGTCGTTGCGGGGTCTACGCAAATTCCATGGTCTTCATCGACATGGCACACAAGGAGATCACGCTCAAGCTGGTCTACTACGGGCCTGCTCTGAGCGGGAAGACGACGAACCTTCAGCAGCTGCATGGTTGCCTGCAGGGTCAGGGCAACACGGATGGTGAGTTGGTCACCCTCAACACCCGCAATGATCGGACGTTGTTCTTCGACCTGTTGCCGCTGCGGCTGTCCATTCGTGGGGGTCTTTGCATTCGGGTGAAGCTGTTCACGGTTCCCGGGCAGGTCATCCACAACACCACCCGCAAGATCGTGCTGCAGGGAGCGGACGGCGTCGCGTTCATCGCCGACTCCCGCATCAGCCAGACCCGGGCCAACAACGAGAGCTTCGCCAACCTGCGGACCAACCTTCGCGACAACGGTATCGCGATGAGCGAAATCGGCGTGGTCATCCAGTTCAACAAGCGCGACCTGCCCGGCATTCGGAGCGACGAAGAGGTCGCGAAGATCCGCGCCAAGGGGGCCGAGCCGGTCTACGCCGCCACCGCCGTCGGTGGGCACGGGGTCATCGAGACGTTCTTGGGGCTGGCGTCGTCGTCGTGGCGCAAGCTCGATCGGCGCTTCGGCTTCGAGGAGCGGTTCGCCGTCACCCACGACGAGGTGATGACCGAGCTGGGCCGTTCACTCGGCGACGAGGGGGCGGCATGGCGCTGAGCGAAGCCACCGCGGCAGGTCCGGCGGATCGCCGACCGACCCTCGCCGAGCTCGTCGACGCGGTCGACATGGAGCGCAGCTTGTCGCCGTTCGTGGCCGGCAGTGTCGATGGGTTGGCGCTGTTCGGTGACGACGGTCCGGCCTACGCCGTGACCAGCCGCCCGGGTGGGGTGCTGACGCGGTGGGAGACGCTGCCTGCCGAAGCCCTGGCCGCCCTTCGTCGTGGTGGAGAGCGCAGCTTTGGCGTGGAGGGAATTCGCTTCGAGGTGCGGCCGCTGTTCGCCGGGGCCGAGCGCGTGGCCGTGCTGGTGATCGCTCGCCGTGCCGACGGGGGAGGGGCCCTGGAGGCCCGGCTCGCCGACGCCGTCAGCGGCATGCTCGGCCAGATGCTGCAGGCAGCCTTTGCCGCGTGGGTGACGTCCGAGATGCACCTGGCCGCGTCCGCGCAGTCGCATCAAGACCTCACCCAGCAAAACCAAGAGCTTTCGCGCGCGGTCGAGCACCTGCGGCAGCTGGACAAGCTCAAGAGCAACTTCTTGGCCACGGTGTCCCACGAGCTGCGCACGCCGCTGACCTCGGTGATCGGGTTCTCCGAGATGCTCCTCGAAGGCCTGGCCGGCCCGATCAACGAAGAGCAGCGCGAGTACGTTCAGACGATCTTCGATCGGGGCGAAGAGCTGCTGTCGCTCATCACCCACCTGCTCGAGATGTCACAGCTCGAGGGAGGGGCCATTCGGCTCCACCTCGAGGCGCACCCGGTACAGGGGTTGTTGACCCGTGCGGTGGGAGCGGTGCGGCTGTCGGCGGAGCAGGGCGGGCTGACGATGGTCTGCGATCCTCCGGTCGATCCGGTGGTGGTCGCCGATGCCGACAAGATCCAGCGGGTGCTGGTGAACCTGTTGGGCAACGCCATCAAGTTCACGGGGCAGGGGGGCACCGTCTCCGTCGAGGTCTGTCATGCCCCGATTCGCCGGCCCTTCGACGAGGAGACCCTGTTCGGCGAGGAAGACCCCGATGCGGTGCGGGTCACCGTCCGCGACACCGGGATGGGGATCGTGCCCGATCAACTCGGTCGGATCTTCGAAGCGTTTTATCAAGTGGACGCCGGGCCCACGCGGGCACACGGGGGCGCGGGGCTGGGATTGTCGATCGTGCAGAACATCGTCGCCGCTCACGGCGGCGAGGTCTGGGCGGAGAGCGAGCCCGGCAAGGGGACGGCGGTGCACTTCACCCTGCCGGCCGCATCCGAGGCCCTCGCCGCAACCGGCTCTGCGGGCCAGTAGGAGCCGATCCCCGGGATCTTGGATCTCGGCACGTGGGATCACCTCCGACCGGGATCGCCGGATCGATCGCAAGGATCCAACGCCGCGGTGGCACGGGGTGCGATCAC
>JAHZJA010000059.1 GCA_022601155.1 Deltaproteobacteria bacterium
GGGGTCGGTCAGCCGCTCGGAGAGCCAATCGCCGGGAGGGTCCGAGCTGGGGTTCGGAGAGCTGTGGAAGACCACCCCCCCGGCCTCCATCGCGTTCAAGGGTCCGGTATTGGGCGCGGCGACCCCGTAGCCCAGACCCAACACCCCGCCAATGGCCGTGGCCGCGGCCGCGAGGTCGAACGTCGCACCCGTCAGCGCCTGCGTTGCCTCGTGCTTCCACTGCAGTGCATGGGCCGGCCACCCCCGATCGGGCTGGGCGATGATCGGGTCGAGGTTGGCGGGCGCCGAGGGCAGCGGATCCATCTGGTAGGTGACAAACCACGCGTTTTGCTGGACCAGCTCCTCCATCGTCAGGCCCACCATCTTGTCGGCGCTCATCGGCTCGGGCTCGGGATCCGGATCGGGGTCTGGATTGGGATTGGGCAGCGGAATCGAATCCAGGGGCGCGGGCATGGCCTCGGCGGCTGGCATGTCCGACGTACGAAACTCGAGGTCGTCGTCGGGTCCGATGCCACTACAGGCCGTCGTCGCCGATAGTGCCACTGCGGCACAGATCGAGGTCGGCAGAACACGGGAGTGAGGGCGATACGTCATGGCGTCCTTGCGTGCGGGTGGTCTGATTCGAACGGAACAGCCCCCGCCCACCCGAGCCTCGCCAGTCTGGCGAGCTCATCGCGGGGTCCACCCGGTCTTGGCCGACGACGCCTGGGAATCTGACGCCCCACGAGGCCAGCGGGCACGATTGCCCGCACGCACGCGCCCGGGCCCCCGCCGGGCTGCGCACGGCGCCTCCGGCATCGCCAACCGCGGCCCGCGTTGGACAGACTCTCACAGCGCGGGCGCTCGCAGCGATGCAGGCGGAGGACTTCCACTTCAACCCCGCGGCGACGCCGGCCCACTCCGAGCCATCGACGTCGCCCCCCAACGCTCAGCGCGGGCGGGCCGTCACAGCCCCGACAGCGGCGGCAGCAGCCGTCGCAGCCAGTCGTCGAGCATCACCAGTCCCGAGATGGTCGGGTTGGTCTCCGCCTGCTCGCGCACCTGCTCGGCGAAGGGCCGCAGGTTGTACCTGTCGACCATCCCCTTGACGTCGTCGCCCTCCACCATGCGTACCAGCTTGTGCACGTGGAAGTTGAGCTGGCGGCGCATCGCGGAGACCGAGGGCCCATCCCAGGGCGAGTCCAACGGCATACGATCGATGGCCTGATTGAGGTTGTTGAACCCGATGGCGTCGGTGACCGACAGCCGCAGCCACAGCATCTCGCGTGGCTTACGCTTCATGGTCACGGCCAGCCGCGCCGCATCGAGCACGGGGGTCAGATACCGCAGCCGAACGATCCGCAGGGCGAGGTCTTCGGGCAAGCCGAGGTCGACGAACCGGCCCAAGCGCTTGGCCGTCCGCCCCCGCGAGCCGGGCGGAAGCGCCTTGTCCACGTTGGCCAGCAGGGCCTGCGTCTGCGCGATGATGTCGTCGTCCAGCGGCGGCAGGTCCATCTGGTCGAGCAGGTAGACGGTGGCATCTTCGAGCGCCTGCTGGACGAACGCCATGGCCTGGTAGACGGCATTGGTGCGGCGCTTGTCCTCGAGGCCGTACAGCTCGTGCTGAATCGAGCCCAGGCTCGCCGCGGCGGCGGCCCGCAAGTAGGCCTCGGTAATCTGGGCGGGAGACTTGAGGGTGCCGATGCCCACCTCGGTGAGGAATGTGCCCCCCATGTTGTCCACGATGTGATTGACGATCATCGTCGTGGCGATTTCTCGGCGCAGCAGGTGCCCGGCCACCCCGGCCTCCCCCGCGAGCTCGAGGACCCGAGCCGGGAAGTACGCCGAGACGAAGGTGTCGACGATATCCGCCGGCAGCACCTCACCGTCGAGCAGGCCCCGGTACGCCAGCATCTTGGCGTGGGAGCACAGCACCGCGGCCTCGCACTTGTACAGGCCATGGCCCTTGCGCGTGCGGTTGAACAGCTCGTCGTCACTGGGCAGTGAGAACGCCTCGGGATTGAACGGCACGCGATCGGCCAGATACGACAGCCCACGCGCGTAGCGGAACACATCGGCCTTGGACCGCTCGACGTCGAACGAGACCATGCGGCTCTGCGAGCGGTTGTTGGCCAAGACCATGTCCACGACCTCGTTCTCGCAATCGATGAGCAACGAGTTGCGAGCGTCGCGTGTGGTCGTGCCCGCCGCCAGCAACGGCGCAAACAGGATCTTGATGTTGACCTCGTGGTCGGAGATGTCCACGCCGCCCGAGTTGTCGAGGAAGGCGTTGTAGTTGAGACCGCCGCCCTTGGCGTACTCCGCCCTGCCCCGGTCGGTTATCGCGAGGTTGGCCCCCTCGCCCAGCACCCGACATCGCAGCGCCGACGCGTCGACCCGAACGCTGTCGTTGGCCTTGTCGCCGACCTCGGCGTTCGATTCTTCCTTGGCCTTGATGTACGTGCCGATGCCGCCCATCCACAGCAGATCGACGGAGCTCTTCAAGATGGCGCCGATCACCTGGTCGCCGTTGACGGTCTCGTCGTCGGAGAACCCGAGCAACGCCCGAGCCTGTGCCGACAGCGGGACTTCCTTGCTCTTGCGTGGATAGACCCCGCCCCCTTCGGACAACACGGCCGCGTCGTAGTCCTCCCAGGTCGAGCGCGGCAGATCGAACATCCGCTTGCGCTCCACGAAGCTGCGGGTCGGATCCGGATCGGGGTCGACGAAGATGTGGATGTGGTTGAACGCTGCGACGAGCTTGACGGTCTTGCTGCGAAGCAAGCCGTTGCCAAACACGTCGCCGCTCATGTCGCCCACCCCTACCGCCGTGATCACGTCGGACTCGGGGTCGATGCCCAGCTCGTTGAAGCAGCGGGCGGTGGCCTCCCAGGCGCCGCGAGCGGTGATGCCGGTCTTCTTGTGGTCGTAGCCGTTGCTGCCCCCCGACGCGAACGCATCGTCGAGCCAGAACCCGTGCTCGGCACTGATCGCGTTGGCGGTGTCGCTCAGGTGCGCGGTGCCCTTGTCGGCCGCGACCACGAGGTAGGTGTCGGAAGCTTCGCGGTGCACCAAGATCCCCTTGGGGGTCTGGGACTCACCGTCGACGACGTTGTCGGTGACCGACAGCAGCGCGCGGATGAACTTGCCGTAGTAGTGATCCCCCGCGGCCCGCAGCGCATCTCGGCCGCTGGGCGGCCGACGGAGCACGAAGCCTCCCTTGGCGCCCATGGGCACGATCAACACGTTCTTGACCATCTGGGTCGACATCAACCCGTGGATCTCGGTGCGGAAGTCGTCGGGGCGGTCGGAGAACCGCAGCCCGCCGCGGGCAACCTTGCCGCCGCGCAGGTGAACGCCCTCGAAGTCGGGGTGACTGACCCAAATCTCGCGGTAGGGCTTGGGCTCGGGTCCGAACGACA
>JAHZJA010000617.1 GCA_022601155.1 Deltaproteobacteria bacterium
CGGCCCGTCGACGAACGGGGGAATCTCCGCTGGGGCGAACGACGGCGCCGAAGATGACGCCGATGGCCCGTCGACGAACGGGGGAATCTCCGCTGGGGCGAACGACGGCGCCGAAGATGGGGCCGAAGACGAGGCCGCGGGATCGTCGACGAACGGTGGGATCTCGGATGGTACGAACGAGGGCTCTGCCGACGCCCGTGGGGCCGGAGCCGACTGCGGCTGCGGTGCGGCAAACGATGGCTCCGCGGATGCGCTCGGCGCGGGCGCCGAATGTTGCGGCCGCGGTGGCACGAAGGAGGATTCCGCCGCAGCGGGTGGGGCCGACTGCGCTGCCGCAAATGACGGTGGTGCAAACGCGCTCGGTGCTGCCGCGTGTTGCGGCTGCGGCGGAGTCATCGTGGGCTGTGCCGCAGCCGGTGCGGCCGGAGCCGACGGTGGCGGCTCGGCGAACGAGGGCCCCACGCCCGCAGCCAACGACTGCGCGGGAGCGCTGGTGCCCTGCGATTGCGCTGGGGCGCCCGGCCCTGACGACTGCGCTGGGGCAGACGATTGCCCCGGGGGCACGCCTGCAGCCGAGGCTGATGGTTGCGAGGACGAAGCCGCATCTGACGAGTGCGACGGCGCGAAGGATGGTTGCGACGATGCGCGCGGGCCCGACGACGGCGACGGGGCGAACGACTCCGCCGACGCACGTGGCGGGGCGGACGAAGAGACCGGTGCGGCTTGGCCGACAGCTCCCGCGCGAAAGTCGGGCCGAGCGGGCGACGCACTGGCGCTGCGTTGACGCGTTCCACCCGACGCCCGACCTCGCCCGCCTGCCCGCGGCGCGCCTCCTCGGCCTGGCGATCCTCCCGCGGGTGGTCCACCACCACCGAGTGCATGCAGCTGCTGCACGAGATCGCCCAGCGGGATCATCGGCTCCGCGCACGCCAGATCGAGCAGGCCCATCTCCACCAACAGTCGCTGCGAACGCGATTGCGGCAGACGGTCGATCACCCGGGAGAACCTGTCGAACAGCTGCGACAGATGCGAGGCATCCACCTTGGCCGCCTGCGTGCGGAGCTGCTCGAGCTCGGTCTCGGTGGCATCGGGAAGCACATCGGGCGAGCGACACACCTTCACCACCGTCAGGTCGCGCAGATACTCGAGCACTTGCAGGCTCAGCACGCTGAGGTCGGTACCCGCCGTGACCAGTCCTTCGAAGCGCTGCATGGTCACCGTGGGATCACCATCGAGGATCCCACCCACCAGCTGTTGCACCGCGCTGTGGTCGGCCTGGCCCAGCAAGCGCCGCACCTCGTCTTCGCCCACCGCCTTGGCGTCTTCGGCGAACGCGATCACCTGGTCGAGCAGCGTCAGCGCATCGCGAACCGAGCCGCCGCCCGCTCGCGCGATGATGCGCAGCCCTCCGGGCTCGACCGACAGCACCTCGCGCTCCAAGATCGACGCCAGGTGGCCGACCAATTGGGTGGGCGACACCCGCTTGAAGTCGAGCCGGTTGACCCGCGACAAGATCGTCGGCAGCACCTTTTGCGGCTCGGTGGTCGCGAACACGAAGTTCACGTGGGGCGGTGGTTCTTCGAGCGTCTTGAGCAGCGCATTGAAGGCCGACGTGGTCAGCATGTGGACCTCGTCGATGATGTAGACCTTCCGCCGCGCGGTCTGGGGCAGGTAGTGGACCTGTTCCCGCAGGTTGCGAATGTTGTCGACCGAGTTGTTGCTGGCGCCGTCGATCTCCATCACATCGACCGAGCGCCCCTCACTGACGGCTACGCACTCGTTGCACACGTTGCACGGCTCGGGGGTGGGGCCCTGCTCGCAGACCAACCCCTTGGCGAAGATCCGTGCGGTGGTGGTCTTGCCCAGGCCTCGCGCACCCGAGAACAGGTAGGCGTGGTGCACCCGGTCCTGCCGGATCGCGTTGCCCAGGGTGCGGCCGATGTGCTCCTGCCCCACCATGTCGGCGAAGCGCATCGGCCGATACTTCCGCGCCAGGACGACGTAGCTCACGAGGTGGGCAACGTAGCATGTCCGGTCCCCGTGGGGTCTCGGCCACGAGCCGCCCGGGCGGGACCCGATCCCGCGGCCCATCGCGCCCCGAAAACGAACGAGCCCGCGGGGCCGAAGGGCTCCGCGGGCCTGCCGCTGCTCGTGGTCGAGCCGGTGTGGATCAGGCCAGCTTCTTGGCTTCGGCGATCATCGCGGCGCATGCGTCGGCGCATGCCTTGCACGTGGCGTGGTGCCCGACGTGGGGCTTGCACGCAGCTTCGCAGTCACTGCAGACCGCCTGGCACAGCGCGGCGCCGGCCTTGAGGTGCTTGGAGTTGGCCAGGGCCAGCACGCTGACACCATTGCAGATCGCCAGCATCTCGTGCACCGCGGCCGCGCACTCGGCCATCGAGGTGTCGCCCTTGGACAACAGCGCGATGCAGTGCTGCAGACAGGCCTGGCCTTTTTCCGTGCAGTCGGCCGAGGCCGCCGCGAACGCCTCGTTGGCCGGGGCCCCGGCGGCGTCGCCATGCCCTTCGTGACCGGCATGCTCGCCACCACCCTTGGCATCACCCTTGGGCGGGGTCTCCGGCAGCTTCTTGGTCGGCAGGGCTTCCTCTTCCATCTTCTTGTCCTTCGCGCATGCGAGCGTCGACGCGGTGGCCTTGGCGGCCACGATACCTGCGCCTACGAGCAATAGTTCTCTGCGGTGGATCGGCATCGGAGGGTCTCGCTCTCAGGCCAGGTTCACCAGGCACTGGTCGGCTCCGCTGACGGAGACGCCCTTGCCCTCTTCGACGTCGAGGCTCTGCACCACGCCGTCGACGACACGCATCGAGAACCGCTTGCCACGAACGCCGAGCCCGGCCACCGAGATGTCCTGGGTCAGGCCCATGGCGGAGCTGAAGTCACCGTGCCAGTCGGGCAGCATGGTGACCTTGCCTTCGGCTCCCTGCTCCTTGCCCCACGACATCATCACGAACGGATCGTTGACGGCCAGGCAGATGATGTCGTCGACACCCTTGCCCTTGATATCGCCTGCGCGGGAGATGAACCCCGGCAGGTGCTCCATGGAGCACGTTGGGGTGTAGGCGCCGGGAACCGAGAACAGCACCACGGTGCGACCTGCGAACAGCTCGGCGGTATTGACCTCGGACATCCCATCCGCGGTGAGCCACTTGAGCTTGATCTCGGGAATCTTGTCTCCAACCTTGATGGACATCGTCTCGCTTCTCCTCGCGCGCCGTGGCGCGCCGAGTGCGGGGTTGTTTGGCCGGCGGACGCTACCACGGACGAGGCCGTCTGCACGCCAGGGAGCCTCCCGCGCATGGAGATTGGCCCCGAAGCGTGATAACAGGGGAGTCGGCTCCGATGACGGACACCACGCCGCCGACGCCCCCACCCGACTCGCAAGATCGGCGCTCGGTTCCCGAGCGAGCGAGCGGTGGACAACCCGCTGCAGTCAAGCGCAGCTCGGCTGCGAGCACGCCACCCCCGGCCCGCGGCCCCAAGGCGACCAGTCACTCGATGGCCGACATGCTGATCGACAGCATCTTGGCCGATCGCTACAAGCTGCTGCGCCGCATCGGTGAAGGTGCGATGGGCTGGGTGTTCGTCGCCGAGCACGTGGAGATCGGCAAGAAGGTTGCGGTCAAGGTGCTCCGCCCTTCGCTATGCCGGCTGCCGGAGGCCGTCAGTCGGTTTCGCCGCGAGGCCCGGTCGGCGACCCAGATCGGCTCCAAGCACATCGTTGATGTCACCGACTTCGGTACCACCGACACCGGATCGGTGTTCTTCGTGATGGAGTACCTCCAGGGCGAGGACCTCTCCACCACCCTCAAGAACGAGAAGTTCATGCCCTGGAAGCGGGTGCTGCACGTGCTGCACCAGCTATGCGAGGCGCTCCAGGCCGCCCACGACTCCGGAATCATCCACCGCGACGTCAAGCCGGCCAACTTCTATCGGGTGGAGCAGGCTGGCGATCCCGACTTCATCAAGATCCTCGACTTCGGCATCGCCCGGCTGGCCAATCCCCAAGACAGCATCGTCACCCAGACCGGGGTGGTGATGGGCACGCCGGACTTCATGGCCCCCGAGCAAGCGATGGGTCGCCACGTCGACCACCGCGCCGATATCTACTCGTTGGGCGCCAGCGCCTACGCGCTGCTGACCGGGCGTCCGCCGTTCGAGGGGGCCAACGAGTACGACGTCATCTACAAGCAGCTCAACGACGACCCCACGCCTCCGAGCGAGGTGGCGCCGGTCGCCGCGGCGATTCCTCGCTGGATCGACGGCGTGATTCTCAAGGCGCTGCGCAAGGATCCGCAGGACCGTTACGAGACGATGCAGGAGTTTGCCGACGCGATCGGGCTCGCAGAGCAAGAGGCTTCGGTGGAGATCCCCGCGCAAAACCTGCCGGGCGCCCGCGGGTCGGCCGTCCCCGGTGCCAAGCCGGGCGGAGTCTCGCCCGCCATTTGGGTGGGCTTGGTTGCAGCCCTGGCAGCAGCGGGCACCGTTGGCTACATGCTGCTGACCGGTTGACGCGGCCCCGTTCACGACCGGTGTGGGGGATTGGTGGCAGATGTAGCCCCGATCACACACGGACGTGCCGGCCGGGTGAATGCCAGCCGGGCCAGCCCCGTCGATGACAGTGGAAGCCAGCTTCCACTCCTCCGAAAATCCCGCGTCCATGAAACCGAGCCCTTGATCCGAGGGCTCGGTTTTCTCTTGCGACCGTAGGCCGGCCACAGCGCGCGAACGAAGCCTTACCCGAGGTAGGCCTCGTCCTGCTCGATGGCACTGAGCACCCAGTCGAACTGCCCGGCGGTGATCTTCACTTCGCAGTACTTGCAGTTGCCGGCCATGTTGAGCTCGAGGCCCGCGCCGCAGTTGGGGCAGCTGCTGTCGGTCGACGCTTCCCCCCGACGCTCGGCCGAGCGGATGAAGGTCCAGTACTCGCTGTAGTCGCGGGGCGCGCTGTCGTTGCCGCCCACGACCGCTCCCGATCCGCGGTGGACGGTGTGGTCGAGCGCTGATGCCCAAATCCGTACCGTGACCGCATGGAAGAACGGATCGGTCCGCACCTTGGCCACCACGATCCGATCGATCTTGGCGCGAATCATCAGGTTTTGGAGGTCTTGCTCCTCGTAGGCGCGGATCCAATAGTGCATCGACGACCACAGCCGATCGCTGAGGAACGGCCGGGCCTGCTCCCACTCGAGGCTGCTCCAGGCGGTGTTGAGCTGGTGGTAGATCATCTTCACCCGCGCGAACAGACCATCGCGATCGAACGCGGGGTCGTGCTGCCCGAGGGCGGCGAGGTCTCGGTCGAGGAACGGATCGATCACCGTCGCGTCGAAGGTCCCCTGCTCCTCGGCGTACCCGGTGAGCGCGGGACCGCGGGTCTCCTCGCGCTTCACCACCACGCCGTTGCACACCCAGTCGAACTCGCCCGAGCCATGGGTCTGCCCGCAGTGCGAGCACTCGGCGTGTTGGTCTTGCTCGACGGGAGCACCACAGCTGGCGCAGTTGAAGCCACGGGTCTCGTCGGGCTTGCGACTGTGCACCGAGATCCGTCGCACGAAGTGCCAGCGCTCCTTGCTGTAGAAGCCCAGGCGACCGCGCCCATCCCCGGACGGATAGCTCTCGGTGTAGTTGGTCTCGTAGTCCACACGGATCGAGGCCCAGTCGTCGGCAAGCTCGAACTTGGCAATCCGCATCGCGCCCACGATCACGGTACTGACCGCCAGCGGGTGGCGACCGCCGCGGTCGAGAAGCTTGGCCCGCACCGAATCGTCGAGATACGGCGACAGCAGGGCCAGCTCTTGCTTGCTGCCACGAGCCTCCTGGGCGCGGATGTACAGCTCGTAGAGGAAGTCCTCGAGCAAGATCTGGGAGAAGTGGGCGTCGTGCTGGCGAAGCGGCTCCAGCATCACGGGCATGGGCTTGGGTTCGGCCGACTCCCACAGGGTTGCGAAGTCGTTGTCGAAGTCGTTGCCGAAGCCATCACCGCTGCTCCACCCCTCGCTGTCGTCGGCCTTGTTGTGGTGGCCGATCATCGCGAACAGCGCTCCCAAGACGAGCACGATCCCCAGCCCAAAACCGCCGATGTCTCCGCCCCCACCTCCGCTGCTGCTGAACGAGGACCCGCCGCCGAACGAAGAGCCCCCACTGAACCCACCGCCGCCGCCTCCGCTGAACGAGGAGCCACCGCCGGGCCGGGCGTCACCGTGACTGGCCGACGACACCGAGCCAAATCCCAGCGCGACCGGGGCACCGATCACCACCACCGCGAAGGCGCGTCGCCAGCCCTTCACGCGACATCCTCCAGCTCGTTGGTGTCGTCGTGGCGACGGGGCATCGTCGGCTCGAGCACGGGGCCCAGTGCCTCGACCGCGGAACACAGCGCCGCGAGACCGGGCTCGCCCACGCCGTGGGACGCAATGGTGTCTTCGATGCGAGCGGCGGCCGCAGCCCATTCCTTCTCGGGTACCCGCGCGATGACACCCACGTCGGGGACCACCGCGACGCACCGCTCGGCCAACGACACATAGACCAGCACCCCCGAGCGTTCACGGGTCGCGCTGATCCGAAGCTCGGTGAAGCGGGCACGTGCGCCCGTGAGCACCGCCGCCCGTACCCGTTCGCTGCCCGCCAGCCACATCCGCAGGCCCGTGAGCGCGCGAGACATCGCAAAGCCCACGGCGAACGAGGCCGGGACGATCAACGCGATCCACCCCAGGCCGAACACGTGCGGCGCAAACAGGGTGTACAGCAACGCCAGGTAGGCCACCGCCAGCCCCACCCCACCATCCACTCCCAGCCAGCGATCGGAGCGTGGCTGGACCGCGATCACGATCTCGGCGCAGGAGCGCGTTTCGACCGCCTGTACGGCCTGGCCGAGGCGCTTTTTCGCCTCGTCGCGCACCAACAGAGGATGTGCCATCGCGCCATTTAGCCGCGGGGTGCCGACCGTGTCAAACCGACCACGCCGGGCTTTCGCATGCCCGACGACCGGATCTCGCTCGCCGCCGAACCGCGATACTCTGCCGCTCGTGACCGACATC
>JAHZJA010000618.1 GCA_022601155.1 Deltaproteobacteria bacterium
ACGTCGAATTGACGGTGCGCGGCGAAAACGGCGACATCCGGCTGCCGGATATCCTGTTTGCGCTGCCCGATGAACAGTGGGGCCAGCCGGCATCACTGCCAGCCGAACCGGTATCGCGACTCGCGGCTGCACCAGGGTCTGCCCCGGTCGCGGCCCTGTACTGCGCCACCGATGCCGAGACGGCGGTCCGCAGCCGCGACAGTGAGGTCTGCTCGTCGGGGTCGAAGGCGGTCAGGTAGCCGACGAGCGCCGCGCGGCCCTGCGACCGACACGCGGCGAACGTCTGCCCGATGCGGTCGGTCTCAGTCATGGGTGCCCCCGTCCTGCGCGGCGTCGGGCCGGGCCATCACGGTGTGCATGTCCTTGTCGCCGCGCCCCGACAGGTTGAGCATCAGCGTGCGCGAGGGGTCTTCGGCCGCCAACTTGGGCAGGGCCGCCACGGCATGGGCCGTCTCGAGGGCGGGAATGATGCCCTCGGTACGCGACAGCAGCCGCAGCCCCTCGAGGGCCTCGTCGTCGGTCACGCTGAGGTAGCGCGCCCGGCCCGTCTCGCGCAGCCACGCGTGCTCGGGTCCGACTCCGGGGTAGTCCAGGCCGGCCGAGATCGAGTGGGCCTCCTGCAGCTGGCCGTCGTGATCTTGCAGCACCAGGCTTCGCATGCCGTGGTAGATGCCCAGCCGCCCCGCGCTCATCGTCGCAGCGTGCTTGCCTTCGAGCCCCTCGCCGGCCGCCTCCACCCCGACCAGCGCCACCGCCTCGTCGTCGACGAAGCCGCTGAAGATCCCCATCGCATTGCTGCCGCCGCCCACACAGGCCACCACCATGTCGGGCAGCGACCCGGTCTGCGACAGCGATTGCTCGCGGGCCTCGGCCCCGATCACGCGATGCAGCTCGCGAACCATGGTGGGGTACGGGTCGGGGCCCATAACGCTGCCGATGACGTAGTGGGTGTCGTCGACGTGCGCGACCCAGTCGCGTAGCGCCTCGTTGATCGCGTCCTTGAGCGTGGCCGAGCCCGCGTGCACCGGCACCACCTCGGCCCCCAGCAGCCGCATGCGGAACACGTTGAGCGCCTGTCGCTCCACGTCGACGGCGCCCATGTAGACGATGCACGGCATGCCGAAGTACGCGCAGACGGTGGCCGTGGCCACGCCGTGCTGGCCAGCGCCCGTCTCCGCGATGATCCGGGTCTTGCCCATGCGGCGGGCCAGCAACACCTGTCCGACGCAGTTGTTGATCTTGTGGGACCCCGTGTGGTTGAGGTCCTCGCGCTTGAGCAACACGGCCGCCGCACCGATGGCCTTGGCCAGCCGGGGCGCGGGCGTCAGCGGCGACGGGCGGCCGACGTACTCCGTCATGATCCGCCGATACTCGGCCCAGAAGGCGTCGTCCGCCGCGGCCTGGCGCCAGGCTTCGCCCAGCTCCTGCACGGCCGGCATGAGGGTCTCGGCGACGTAGCGGCCCCCGAAGGGACCGAACTCCAGGGTGGGGCCGGACGCAGCGCTCATGGTGCCGACCGGTTGTGGCAGATCGCAGCCAGGGCCGCAATCTTGGCCGGGTCCTTGCGCCGTGGGTCGCCCTTGGGCTCGGCTCCGCTGGCCACGTCGAGGCCGGCGGGGCCGACGGTCTGCAGCGCCTGCGCGGCATTGTCCGGGGTGATACCGCCCGCCAGCCACACGGGTGCGGGGCTCAGCCGCTCCACGGCCCCGCGCGCCCACGACCAATCGGTGGTCACGCCCTGACCGCCGTAGTGCGGGACCTTGGCATCGAGCAGGATCCACGCGGGCGCGGGGGCGGGCAGCCGCACCGCGTCCAGCGGTGGCGTGCCGCGCAACACCCAGACGTAGGGCACGCCCAGATCGCCATAGCCGTCCACGGCGGCATCGCCATGGAGCTGCACCGCGTCCAGCTGCAGCACGGCCAGCTGCTCACGCAACGACGCGGGGTCGGGGTCGACCACCACCCCCACCAGCTGCACCGTCGGTCGCCCCTGCCGCGCGCGGTGGACCAGCGGCAGAGCCTGCGCCACCGTCAGGGCCCGAGGCGACCGGGGCCACAGGTTCAGCCCGATGGCGTCCACGCCGTGGGCCAGACATGCATCGACGTCGTCGAGGTGGGTGACGCCACAGATCTTCAGCTTCGCCGGGGGCCGGACGCTCATCGAGCCCGAGCATAGCCTGGACGCGCAGACCCGCCCGAGTCCAAGTTCCGCTCAGGATCAGCTCAGGGCATCGACCAGCTCGCGCAGCGCCGCGGCCGGATCGTCGGCACGCATCAGCGTGGTCCCGATGAGCACCGCATCGACCTCGGCGTCGCGAAGTCGCAGCAAGTCGTCCACGCCCCCTACCCCGCTCTCGGCCACGTAGGTGAACGTCCGCGGCACCAGCCTGCGCAGTCGCATCGGCAGCTCCGCGTCGATCTCGAACGTCCGAAGGTCTCGCGCATTGACCCCCACCACCCGAGCGCCCGCCGCCATCGCGCGGTCGACCTCGTACTCGTCGTGGGCCTCGCACAGCACCTGAAGATCGATCGAGTGCGCAAAGCTGATGAGCTGCTCGAGCGCAGGCGGCGGGAGGGCGGCCGCAATGAGCAGCGCAGCATCGGCTCCGGCCCGTCGCGCATCCAGCAGCTGTCGGCGCTCGATGATGAAGTCCTTGCACAAGATCGGGACGATGCTGACCTCGGCTGCCTGCCGGATGTCGTCGAGGCTGCCCTCGAAGTGCGCGTCGGCCAGCACGCTCACGGCACTGGCCCCCGCCTCGCCGTAGCTCGACACGATGCCCGTCACCGTCGCCCCCTCGCGAATGACCCCCGCCGAAGGAGACGCGCGCTTGAACTCCGCAATGATCCGCGGCGCCACCCCGCGCCGCAGGGCCTCGCTGAAATCCCGGGTGGGAGCCAGGCCCGCCAGCGCATCCTCGACGCGTCGGTCGGTGAGCCGTTCGCTGCGCTGCTCGGCGAGATGGGCCCGCTTGGCGGCCAAGATCCGATCGAGATGGGTGCTGTCCGACTCGCTCATCCAAACGCCTCGCGGCAGAGCGTAGCCCACCCGACCCGCGGGGGGGAAAGCCCGATCACAGGGCGGAGGTCCTGCCATGTCTGGGAGGCGATCTCGGGGGGGGCACGCGCCGACCCCCTCACGAAGGCGACGCCGTCTCAGACTTCGACCGCCAGCGTGGGCACGGTGCGCGCGAGATGATCGACCAGGGCCCGCGTGGCGGCGCTGTTGCTGCGCGACGCGGGGTACACCGCCCAAAACGTCGCGGGCCCGGGCATCGCCCCTGGGAGCACCTCGACCAGGGTGCCCGACCGAAGCTCGCGCCAGCAGTTGAAGGCCACCATGGGTGCGATCCCAAAGCCATCCAGGGCAGCCATCCGCGCCGTCTGCTGTCGATTGCTGCGCACCCGGTTGCGAAAGTCCACCCGGACGGGGCCATCGGGCCCCTGGAGCGCCCGTATAGCGTTGGGGACCCAGTTGTCCATGGCGATGCAATCGTGGTCGGCCAGCTCCTCGGGGCGCGTGGGCGTGCCGCGACGCTCGAGGTACGCAGGGCTCGCGACCAACACGAATCGCGAGTCGACCAGCTTGTATGCCCGCAGCTGCATCGAGTCGGGCGGCGAGCCCCCACGCAGGGCGACATCGATCCCCTCCTCCACCAGATCGACATAGTCGAGGGTGTGGATGAGCTCGAGATCGACGTCGGGGTGGTCGCGTATGAAGCCGGAGAGCATCGCCCAGATCACGCCGCCATCGTCGGGTGGCGCCGTCACCCGCAGCAGGCCCGACGGGGTGGAGCGATACTCGTGGACCGCCCGTAGGGCATCCTCCACGTCGTGCGCGATGCGTGCGGTCCGCTCGTAGTAGATCCGCCCGGTGTCCGTCAGGCCCACGCTACGGGTGGTGCGGTTGAGCAGCCGGAATCCCAGCGTGGTCTCCAGCCGCGCCAGCCGACGGCTGATGGCCGATGGCGGCAGGCCCAGCTTCTTGCCGGCCCCGGTGAAGCTGCCGCAGACCACCACCTCGGTGAACACCAGAAGGTCGTTGAGGTCAATCTTCATTATTGCTCACCCGACAATGATGTTTTGCCTGGATGGCTACTGGTCATCATTCGGCAACAATCGTAGATCGAGGGCGTGAACCGATCCAGCGGATTTCGATGTCTGGCCACCGCCGCGGTGGCCCTTGGTCTGACCCTGAGCGCCTGCGCATCGACGCCTCCGCCCGAGACCAGCCAACCGGTCGCCCTGGGGGATCCGGCGCTGCTGCTCGATGGCGAGCGCTACCTCGAATACCGGGTGGGCGTGCACGTGGAGGCCACCCCCCAGGTGGTGTGGGGGCTGCTCACCGACGCGCCGCGCTACCCCGAGTGGAACTCGACCGTCATCTCCATCGACGGGACGATCGCCGAGGGTGAGGAGATCGCGCTCAAGGCCAAGATCGACCCCAAGCGAACCTTCGACCTCACGGTGAGCACGTTCGAGCCCAACGCACGGCTGGTGTGGCAGGACGGCGGCAAGGCGTTCAAGGGCGTCCGGACGTTCGTGCTCACCGCCCGCGACGACGGCACCACAGAGGTGACGATGGCCGAGGTCCTCACGGGCAGCATGATGGGGATGATCGAGGGCAAGCTCCCCGACTTCCGTCCCTCGTTCGATGCGTTTGCAGCCGACCTCAAGCGCGCGGCCGAGGCCGGCTGAGCGCCACCATCAGCGACGGCGGCGGCGCAGGCCCAGCAGGCCCAGTCCGAGCAAGCCCCAGACCGGTACCGAGCGACCGGGGGCGTTGGTGGTGCAGTTGCAGCCGTCATCGAGCGGCACGATGCCACCGCTCGACTCGCTGTCGGTCTCCCCTTCGGTACCGCTGCCCGAACCCGGCGGAGTTCCCTGGGTGACCGTCATGGGGGCGTTGCCCGTGCCCTGGTCACCGGAGACGCTGCTGCCGCTGTCGAGGCCGCCTCCGGTGCTGTCGACCCCGCCGAACATCATGCAGCCCGCACTGCACCCGTCGCCGGTCTCATTGTTGCCGTCGTCGCACTCCTCGACCCCTTCTTGCAAAAATCCGTCGCCGCAGAAGGCCGCCACGCAGCCGGCCACGCAGTCGTCGGTGTCGTCGTCGTTGCCGTCGTCGCACTCCTCTACACCGTCCAGGACGAAGCCATCGCCACAGGTCGCCGCCATGCAGCTGCCCGGGCAGGCGTCGGTGTCGTCGTCTTTGCAGTCGTCGCACGCCTCCACGCCGTCTTGCAGGAAGC
>JAHZJA010000619.1 GCA_022601155.1 Deltaproteobacteria bacterium
CCTGGCCTCGGTCCATCACGAAGATCTGATCGGCATCACGTACGGTGCTGAGCCGATGCGCCACGATGATGCAGGTACATCCGAGCTCGCGGATGGCCGCGGTGGTCTCGGCTTCGGTCGCCGTATCGAGCTGACTGGTGGCTTCATCGAGCACGAGCACCGCGGGGCGCCGGGCCACCGCGCGGGCGATCGACATGCGCTGACGCTGGCCCCCGGACAGCGCGATGCCGCCCTCGCCGACCAGCGTCTCGTAGCCCATCGGCATCTGCACGATGTCGTCGTGCAGTGCGGCGAGCGTGGCCGCTCGCACGACGTCCTCGGGGGTCAGCGTGGGATCAGCGAACGAGATGTTGTCGCGGATCGATCCCGAGAACACGAAGGCGTCTTGGGTGACTACTCCCAGCTGCGCGCGGACGCTGTCGTACCGGACCGAGGTGAGGGGCTTGGTGTCGTAGAGAATCGCGCCGCGCTGGGGCTCGTACAGGCCCAGCAGCAGCGACACGAGGGTGCTCTTGCCCGAGCCCGAGCGGCCGACGATCGCGATCTTCTCGCCGGGGCGGACCGCAAGCGAGACACCATCGACGGCCCACGGAGATGCGGCGGCATAGCGAAAGCGGACGTCGCGGAGCTCGATGGCGCCCTGCAGCGGTGCCGCCTCGTGGACGGTCCGCCCGTGCTGCTCGGGGTCGGTGCCCAATGCCTCCGCGATGCGCTCGAGCTCGGCCCGCGCCATCATCCACTTTTGGGCGCTGCCCACCAGCGAGGCGGTGGGGGCCAGGGCAGATGCGGCGACCCCGATCACCGCCCACATCGCGCCGATCGAGAGGGCACCCGCCACGGCCAGGTGCCCGCCGACCCACAGCAGCGACAACGGGGCGAACACGCGGACGCCCAGCAGACACGCGTCGAGGCCGGAGATCCGCTGGTTGCGGCGTTGGCTGACCCGCGTGGCGCGGAAGAACAACCCCGACCAGTGGTGGAGCGCATGCGAGGCGCCGCCGCTGGCCTTGAGCGTTCGAACGCCCTTGAGCGCCTCGATGAGGTAGCCCTGAGATGCGGCCTGGGCCGCGAGCTCGTGGGCGATGAGGCCCTGGGTGCTGCGGTGGGCCAGCAGCAGCAACACGGCCTGAGCCCCGGCGGCGGCGAGCGTGACCAGACCCAGCCAGGGCGACAGCCACAGCAGCAAGCCGAAGTAGCCGGCCATGAACAGCGCATCGAGCACGCCGGACAGCAGATTGGTCCCCACGATGTCGCGGACCGCGGTATTGCTCGCCATCCGCATCAGCAGGTCTCCGCTGGTGCGCTCCTCGAAGTAGCGCAGCGGGAGCGACAGCAGGTGCCCAAAGAACCCGAGCATCAGGTGGGCGTCGAGCCGCGCCTGGACGTGGGCCATCACGGCGCCGCGGACGTAGGCCAGCACCACCTGGCCCAGCACGATCAGGGTCAGGCCGAGCATCGCCGTGTCCATCGCCGACAGGGCGCCATCGGGAATGAAGCGGTCGAACAGCAGAGCGGTGAACGCCGGGACGCACAGGCCCGCGAGGTGCTGCACGAAGGTCGCGCCCAAGACATTGCCCAGGCCGCGCCGAACTCCTTCGGCGCTCAGTGCCGACAGGGCGTAGCGGCCGACCCGAGAGGCGGTGGTGGGTGCTCTGGTCTCGAACGCCTCGGTGGTGGAAAACGTCAGCAGCACGCCCGTGAACTGCTCGTCGAGGTCGGCCCAGCTCAGCCGTGCCCGACCCCCGGTCGGGTCCACCACATCCACGTGCCGCGCCGAGACTCGCTCGAGGACGACGAAGTGGTTGAAGCCCACGTGCACGATGGCGGGCAGGTCGATCGTGCGGAGTGCAGGTGGCTCGGCCCGGTAGGCGCCGACCTTCAGCCCCAAGCCTCGTGCTGCGACCGCGATGCTGCGGGCCGTGGCACCGTCACGCCCGGCCCCACACAGGTCGTGGCACTCGGAGACGGTGGTGGCTCGGCCGTAGTACGACAGGACCATCGCGAGGCAGGCCGCACCACACTCGGTGGTGCTCATCTGGAGCAGCACGGGAACTCGTCGGCGCATGTTCTCGACTCGTCTCGCTCAATGGGGGACGACGACACGGCGCAGGTCGGCCCAGGCAACGTCGTGTGACAGCAAGGCCATGGCGACAGCCACCAGCGTGGTGGCGACCGCCCAGCCCACCGCGATGGTGCGCCGCGGCGGCGGCGGCAAGGCCTCGGACACCGGCTCCACGCGGCCACGACGGGCCAGCGCGGCGGGGCGAAACGCCCGAACCTCGCGATCTTCACGAGCGCCGGGGACGATCGTGTCCGCGAGAGGGTTGGTGGGATGGGATGTGGTCTCGCTCGGATGTTCGATCGTCATGTCGGGTTCGACACACGCTTCATCGGCCAGGGGTGAGATGGCCGGTGCGCCCAATGCAGACAGCCGGCCTCGACGATGGAGCCCGAGGGCTCGTCAATCCGTTGGCCGCAGCCCGATGATCGGTGACAGCAAAAGGTTGCCGGCCAATGGGCTTTGACGATGGGATGAACGAGCGAGATTGTCCTGCGACTGTGTCGATGTTCGTGCGTCGCAGCCGTCATCACGTCGCCAACGAGGAAAGGGCCGCGCACATCAGGACGGTTCCTGCTCGTGCGCGGCCCTCGATGGACGGCGTGTCGTCGGATGGCAACGGTGGCCCCGCTCGAGCGTCGGTCGGGTTGCCCGAGGGTGTGTGAGGCCTGGCCGAACGCGGCACGTGATGGAGCCGGCGCGGAACCTGGTCCGCGCCGGTCTTTGGGTGCATGTGCGAACCTGCGCCGTCCTTCACGAAAAATCGATCCGGGCCCGTGCAATACTTCGCGCCGCCCGATGAGCCAGTCGTTTCAGATCAACCTGCGTGGGATCATCGATCTGCTCGCCAATCACCTGTCCTCGAGCCCGTGTGTGTTCGTACGGGAGCTCCTGCAAAACGCCGTCGATGCGATCTCGGCCCGACGCGCGCTCGAGCCCGAGCACGAGGGCCAGGTACGGGTGACGCTGTCGGTCTCGGACCAAGGGGCGCCGCAGCTGGCGTTCTGCGACGACGGCATCGGCCTCACCGAGGAAGAGACGCACCGGTTCTTGTCCACGATCGGTGAGTCGTCCAAGCGGGGGATGGTGGCCGAGGACCTCGCCGCGGCACGAGACGATTTCATCGGTCAGTTCGGAATCGGGTTGTTGTCGTGCTTCGTGGTGAGCGAGGAGATCCTCATGGTGAGTCGCTCGGCTCGCTCGGAGGACCCTCGGACCATCGAGTGGCGGGGTCGGCAAGACGGGACGTACGAGATCCGGCGCTCGGAGGTCGAAGGCCCGGTGGGGACGACCGTCTATCTGTCGTGCCGACCCGGCTGTGCGGAGTGGTTTCGGCCCCGCAAGCTCGAGGAGCTGCTGGTTCACTTCGGTGTATTGCTGCCCTTTCCGATCACGCTGGACGACGGGACGACGGTGCCCCGGGTCTGCAACCCCGACCCACCACCGTGGCGTCTGGACCTGTCGCCAGGCGCCGCGCGGGATGCTTGTCTGGGCTTTGCGCAGCGGCTGTTCGGTCGCACCTTCTTCGATGCGATCCCCATTCGCAACGAGGCGCTGGGCCTCGAGGGGATGGCGCTGGTGCTGCCACAGTCGCCACGACCTCAGCGCAAGGCCGAGCACCGCGTGTACGTGCGGCACATGTTCGTCGCCGATCGCAGCGACAACCTGCTTCCCGACTGGGCGTTCTTCGTCTCGTGCATCGTCGATTCGAAACAGCTGCGACCGACCGCGTCGCGCGAGAGCTTCTACCAGGACGACCAGCTGGACGAGGCCCGGGCGTTCATCGGCGACACCATTCGCGAGTACTTGCTGGAGCTGGAGCGTTCGTCGCCGCAGCGACTCCAGGCGTTCATCGACCGGCATGAGCGCGCGCTCAAGGCCCTGGCCGCCCAGGACGCCGAGCTACTCGCGGTGTTTGCCGACTGGCTGCCATTCGAGACGTCACTCGGTCCGATGACGTTCGGCGCGTTTCGGCAGCAGGTGGAGCGCGTGCGCTACGTGTCCACCGTCGACGCGTTTCGACAGATCTCATCGGTGGCGGCGGCCCAGGGCCTGCACGTGATCAACGGAGGGTACGCCTACGACTCCGAGGTGCTGGAGGCTCTACGCGTGGCCGTGCCCGAGGCGGTGGTGCAGCGGGTGGAGGTGCACGACATTGCCGGATCTCTGGGTGATCCAGAGGAGGCGGACGATGAAATCGAGCAGCTCGCAGCGACCGCCGGGCAGCTGCTGGCCGAGTTCGAATGCCGGGTGGCGCTCAAGCGCTTCGTGCCCCACGACGTGCCCGCGCTGTACTTGGTCTCGGAGCGGACCCGGTTTGCTCGGACGGTGGCTCAGACCGCGGATGAGTCTGATCCCCTGTTCGCGGGGCTGCTGGGTGCCATCGGGGCCCAACCCGGCGCGTCGCCGCCGACGCTGTGCCTCAACGTCGACAACCCGTTGGTGCGTAGACTCAGCCTGGTCGACGACCCGCAGGTCGTGGTCTCGATGGTACGCATCATCTATCTGCAGACGTTGCTGATGGGTCGGCACCCGCTGTCGGCCGATGAGATGCGGCAGCTGACGCAGGGCCTGCAGGCCCTGATGGACCTGGCCCTGCGTGGCCATGAGCAAGCGATGCACTGACATGGCCGACGACACCGAGCTGTCCGATCTGATAGCCCAGGCCGACGCTGCACCCCACGATGCGCAGCGAGTGCTGCTGTTGGAGGAGGCCGTGCGCCTGGCCGACGCGGCCCAGGACGAGGCCACAGCCGTGTCCTTGCGGGGCACGTTGATCTCGGCGGCGATCGACGCGGGGCTGCCCGACCGCGCCTTGGTTGCGTTCACCTGGCTTCGCAACGCGGAGCGGCGCGAGGACCCCGACGGGGCAGCGTCGGCGGAACAACTGTGGCGATTCAAGTGGATCGCCGAGGAGATCCCCTTGTTCCTGGGAGTGACACGCGAGCAACTCCAGGCGTTCTTCGCCGACATGCGCCGCGAGTATGATCGTGCCGCCCAGAGCTCACGACCGCTGTTTCAGCAGCAGATGCTCACGGCGATGCACCTGGGGGCGCCCGCGGCCGACGTGGAGGCGCTGTATGTGCAGTGGCAGTCGGGGCTGCTCGACACCGGGGCCGACTGCGCTGCGTGTGAGCGGCACACGATGGTCGAGTACCAGCTGTACGTGCATGGGGTCGACGTCGCGCTCGACACGGCGCGGCCGATCCTCGATGAGACGCTGAGCTGCTGGCAGGTGCCCCATCGAACGGTGGGCGCCTTGCTGCTGCCGCTGTTCGACGATGGCCAGGTCGAGCTGGCACGAGACCTTCACATGGAGCTGTACGAGCGGTCGCGAGGTCGGGGCGACCTGGTGCTGTCGATCGGTCATCACCTCGAGCTGTGCGCGCTCCTCGGAGAGCTGGAGCGCGGTCGCCAGGGCATCGAACGACACCTTCGGATGGCGCTCGAGAACGCAGCCGCACTCCGACGGCTGCCGCTGCTGATGGGGGCGCATGCCGTGCTGCGACAGCTGGCACGCGTGGGTCGGCCCGTGCGGCTACGGCTACCACTGGTGCCGTTGTTGTCGACCGAGTCGTCGATGTCGTCGATGGGGCCCGCGCTGCGGCGGGCGCTGGAGGCAGGCCTGTCGCAAACCGAGGCCACGGGAGAGGCCGAGTTCGATGCAGGTGCACTCGCGCAGGGGTTGATCGACGAGGTCCGCAGCCTGGTGGCGCAGGCCGATGCCCGAAGCGGATGGTCGTACTACGCCGAGCAGCTCGAACGGTATGAGCGCCGCCACGCCGACCCCGATGCCCCTCGGAGCTGACGGTCTTCAGCGCGAGCGATGGACCGACGTGCTGATGGGAGGCTCAGTCCGGCGGCTGGGCGAGCGGAACAGGGGGCGTCGCGGGTGATCAACGCAGCACGGGGAGATGAGCGGGAGCACGCCGAGCATCGGCTCGAGTCGCGGCGACAGGCTTGGGTGCTTCGGTGCGTGTGGGCACGTACCGAACCGCCCCCAGCCACGTCTGGTCGAGCTCGCCTGACGCCGTGAGCACGGTCCGGCACAGGTGCAGCACGTCGCCACGGAGCAGGGGCGCCACGACGACGGTGCCGGGTGCCATCACCTCGCGCCACGCGATGGGAATCACCTCCAAGGCGAACCCCACCGTCACCTTCCGCAGCGCGGTTGCCCCGGGGGGCCAGGTGTCGGGGTGGAGTGCATTGGCGGCGACACACTCCACGCCCAGCGGGTCGAGCTCGACACGGGCCCGGGCCACCAACGCGGGGTCGATCTCGATCGCGACGACCTGCCCGGCTTCGCCCACCAGCTCCCGCAGCAGCGCCGCGCCGTAGCCCGAGCCCGAGCCCACATCGAGGACGCCATCGCCCGCGTGGACGTCGAGCGCGGCGAACGAGGCGGCGTAGGCATGCATGGCGCTCACGGTGGCCAGGCCGCTGTCGTCGAGCGCGATGGGGATGTCACGGGTGCTGTCCTCGACCGACTCGACCGGTACGAAGCGCTCTCGGGGGACGAGCTCGATGGCACGCAGGATGGGATGATCGGTGGGCAGGGCGGCCAGCTGCGCCACCGATTCGAGCAGCTGCGAGCGTCGGTCACGGGCGACCTCGGCCAGCGCGACGTGCTCTCGCCGCTGCCGCTGCGCCCGAGCCCGGCGCCCAAGATACCCATGCCAGGCGTAGTAGCGCTCGAACGCGGGCAGGCGCGCGGCCGGGCTGGCGTAGGCGAGCTGGTCACCGATCGCCCGCGAGAAGTAGTCGCGGGCGGAGCCACGGTAGACGAAGTGGTCCTCCACCTCGGCGAGGATGGGCGTGAGCAGACGGTGCTGGAGCGACTCCCGACCGATCCAGTCGAGCTCGTCGCTGGGGTCCACCCACTCGGAGAGGAACTCGGGATCGCCGTCGTCCCACCAGTGCGGGCGATGGAAGCGGGTGCCGAAGCGCTGCTCGTACACGCCGCGCTCGGCGTCGATCGGCGAGCCGGGGTAGAGCCGAAACGGATCGACCGACAAGAAGCCCGTGGTGCCGCGCGGGCGCAGGAACAGCTTGCGCAGGTAGGCGGCGCTGCGCTCCATGGTGGCCGGGGTCTCGCCCGGGTGCCCGCAGATCACATTGGCTCCCCACGGGACCTGGTGCTCGCGGGCTCGCTCCGCGATGTGCTCCATGCGGTCGAGGTAGTCGTCCAGGCGCCCCGACTTGCGAATGATCGACAGCAGCCCCGGGTCACCCGACTCGAGCCCGAACCCCAGGCCACAGTTGGCCGCGCCGAACAGCCGCAGGTCTTCGTCGTCGACCAGATCGACGCGGATGAGCAGCCAGAACTTGTCGACGGGGATGTTGCGGCGGGCCAGACCTTCGAGGAACGCTCGTCGCCAGCGCTTGTTCATGCCGAACAGCGCGTCGCCGAAGTACAGCGTCCAGCTGCGCAGGTCGAGGAACTGGTGGAGGTTGTCGATCTCGTCGAGGGCTCGCTCCACCGAGAGACTGCGCCACGAGACCTCTCGCTTGGCGCGCTCCATGCAAAATGCACAGTCGAACGGGCACCCGCGAGATAGATAGACCTGGGCCTGGGAGGCGTAGCGGCGGGCGACGTCGCGGTAGCGGGCCAGCAGTGACCAGTCGGAGGGCGGTAGCGTGTCGAGGTGCTCGATGGCCTCGGGGCCCAACACTTGCTTGCGCGGTCGCTGTCCGCCCGCCACGGCGTCGACGATGGTCGACAGCGGCCGCTCGCCCTCACCCACGACCACCGCGTCGAACGGGGACTGCTCGCTCACGTAGGGAAGGGGGCGGGCGCTGGGATGATAGCCACCCGCGACCAGCACGACGTCGGGCCAGCGCTCACGGGCGAGCTGGGCGATCGCTTCGCACGGCAGATGATCGAACGAGGAGTAGACGGAGATCGCGATGATGTCGTAGCCGCGGCGATCGTCCCCATCGAGGATCTCGGGCAGCCGGGTGCCGAGGCGCCGCTCGATGGCGAGGTCTCGGATCTCCACGTCCACGTCGCCCCGGGCGCGCAGGACGGTGCCCAGCAGCACCAGCTGAGGCACGCCGAAGTTGCCCGCCGCCGCACCCTCGCAGCCTGGCCACAGCAGCAGGACGCGGACCCGCCGACTCACTGCACCACCGGGAGGGACGACGAGCCACGGCGCGCATGCTCGAGCCGGGCGGCGAAGGCCTCGTCGACGTGCTGGGCGACGAAGGGGTCCAGGCCCCGGGGGTTGCCGAGGACAGACGCGGCCGCGGCCCCACAGCCACCCAGGCAGCTGCTGCGATGGGGGCAGGGCGCGCAGAACTCCGGGGTGACATCTCGATAGGCCGCGAGGGACGGGGCGTCGAGCATCGTGGAGAACGGCTGCGAGCGTGCGTCGCCCAGAGACTCGGTGTGGAGGGTGCACGAGCGCAGCTCGCCGCTGGGCCCCAGCGCGAGCTCTTGGGCCTCGGTGCCGATGGGACAGCCCCCGAAGCGGACATGGGGATAGTCGGCGTGGTCGACCACGCACGGAGGCACGGGCATCGTGACCTGGAGGTCGAGGTCGTGCTCGGCACCACGAAGCTCGGCTTGCTGGAGGCAGGTGATCATGTCGGTTCGCGAGGGCAGCAGCTCGGCCACGTTGGCGGCGGCGTACCCCGCAGGCGAAAATCGCGACAGCGCGATGAGCCGCACGCCCAAGCCGACGAACAGGTCGAGGATCTCACCCACCACGGCGGCGTTGCGCCGGGTCACGACGATGCATCCCGCCACCGGGACCCCGTGACGCCGCAGTGCCTCGATCCCGCGGATGGTCGCGGCGAAGTGCTCGCCGCCCACGTGCGAGTCGTGCAGCTGCGCGTCGGGGCCGTTGAGGGTGACCTGGATGCAGCGGATGGGGTAGGGGACCAGCCGGGCGGCGAGGGTGTCGTCGATGAGGCCGCCGTTGGAGATGATCTGGATGTCGACCTCGTGGCGTCGACAGGCGTCCATCACATCGAACACATCGGCGCGGGCAAACGTCTCACCCCCGGTGAGCGTCACGTGGTCGAGCTCGAGCTCGGTCAGGGCCCGCTCGACGACGGCCATCAGCTGCGGCCCGGGCAGGGCGCCAACCGAGCGTCCGTTGTCCTCGCGCCAGGCGTTGTAGCAGTAGCTGCAGCGCTGATTGCAATGACTGGTCAGCTCGATCGCGATGGAGTGGACGCGACGACGTTTCACCGGGACGAGTATCGCCCGTGAGCAGACGTCGGTACAATGGCACACGGCGTGGACTGGAGCTGCCTCGGACACGCGATGTGGTTGGTGGAAGCGGCCGGCCTGCGCTTGCTGTGTGATCCCCTGCTGGAGCCGGAGCACCACGGCGGGGTGTTCGAGATGGTGCCCCGGCGCACCGTCAACGCGGCCGCCCTGTTTCCCGACTTCGTGCTCGTCTCGCATCGGCATCCGGATCACTTCGACGTTCCCAGCCTGCACCGACTGGCGCGGCTCGATCCCGACGCGGTGGTCGTCACCCCCGACACGCTGGTGGCGTGGGCGGCGCGAGCGGTGGGGTTTCGGACGGTGCACATGTTGCCGCCGGGGCAGCAGGTCCAGCTCGAAGGCGTGCGGCTGGTGACGACGCCCTCGCTGGGTGCTGACGAGTGGGGGGTGGTGGTGGCGGCCGATGGCGCGGTGGTGTGGAACCAAGTCGACGCCGTACTTCGAGATGTCGACCACGTGCGGCAGGTGTTGAGCACGGTCTTGCCCGCGGTCGGGGCACCCGCCGTCGACCTTGCGCTGGCGCGGTGGCAGCCCATGTTGGAGATCGCGGCGACGCTCGGCCGCCGCACTTCGTTCCCCTATGCGGACTATGGCGAGCTGCTGGCCCAGGTCGCGGCGATTCGAGCCCACGCGGTGGTGCCGTCGGCCAACGGAGCGGCCCATGTGCAGAGCTTTCGATGGCTCGATCGGTTCGTGTTCCCCGTGTCCGAGGCACGGTTCCTTCGCGATGTGCCACAGGTGAGCCCCGGCACCACCGCGTTTCCGCTGCGGGTGGGTGGGCGCTACCGGGTGCGGGCAGGCTCGGTGACACTGCAGCCCCGCGGTGCTGCAGACCTCGTGGATTGCGAGCCGGGTGGTGCCGACCCTCGCGACTATCGGCCGTTCGCGATTCCGGAGCTCAGCGATCCCAACCTCGGCGGGCACGACGAAGCTCTCATGCGGCCGCGCGTGGACGCTTGGATCTGCGAGACGCTCGCGGCCGGCCTCGCGAAGGCGTGGCCGTCGATGGGAGTCCAGCTGCTGCTGCGGTTCGGAGTGGAGGTGGTGTTTCCGCGAGCATGCGATCGGTTCACGGTGCACGTGGGGCCAGACGGCGCTCGGGTGGTGAAGACGCTGGAGCCCGACTGGGATCTGATCAACGTGGTCGCGGGATCGATGTTGTGGGAGGTGCTGGAGGGGCGACGCCACTGGGGTGACGTGTTGCTCGCGGGCGGACTGCGGGCGGCGACGCGGGCGTATGCGGTCGACGAAGCCGGGCTCCGTCCTGCCTCCGTCGGCGAGACGTTCCTCTACTATGGTCTCTCCTACGACGACGCGGTGGAGCGAGCCGTGCGGTGGCAAGTGGAGTCGCTGACGCAGTCGCGTGCAGCAAAAAAATGAGCAGCCGACTCCTCCCCGGGTGCCGACTGCTCCTGTGCCGTCGCGGAAAGCCTGCCCGCACTGACGACACCAAAATGTGAATCCGGTCGGAGGGATCCCTATGTGCTGACGCCCTCGAGAGGCATCGTCCGGGGTGAGCTCGCGCCCGTGGTCGAGCTCTTGCGAGCACCCACGGTACCAGGGACGAGGTCGTCGGCAGGGCCGACCCGACCGGTCACAGAATCCGAACAATATCAAAGATCTCGGCGCTTGCAATAGGTGCTGTGGGCGCCGTCGATCAAGGCCGTCCGTACGCCGTTCATAGGGCCGGCCAAGCGGCCGCGATCGGTCCGCAGATCAGGCGCGCAGATGTCGAGAGATCGACATCGCCATTTCGAGCGCCTGCTGATAGTTGAGCCGAGGATCGACCTTGCTTCGGTAGTCCTTGTGCAGCTCGTCTTCGGACACACCGCCTGCACCGCCGATGCACTCGGTGACGTTTTCACCCGTCAGCTCGAAGTGCACGCCGCCCAAGCGCGATCCCATTTTCGCGTGGACCTCGAACGCAGCGCGCAATTCCGCGAGGATGCGATCGAAGCGACGTGTCTTGATTCCACTCGCCGTGGTCTCCGTATTGCCGTGCATCGGATCCGCGCACCAAAGGACGGTGCGTCCCTGATCGCGCACGACGTCGATGAGTCGCGGAAGCTCGGCCTCGACCGCGTCGGCACCAAGGCGGTGGATGAGTGTCAGGCGTCCGGGCTCGCGGTCGGGATCGAGAATGTCCAGCAGTGAGACGAGCTGCTCGCTGGTCATGCTCGGCCCGACCTTGACGCCCACCGGGTTGCGGATGCCACGGCAGTACTCCACGTGCGCACC